>JAABUA010000067.1 GCA_011389515.1 Desulfobacteraceae bacterium | reverse complement strand
GCGACCAGTTCATCCATTTCCGCCAAAATGCTGGAGGAGAAAAAGAGACTGGCCAACCCCGAGGCGGAGTTTATTCTGGCCCTTTTGATCTTCGAGGACTTGGTGGCCCCGATACTGGTCTCTTTCATAGCCGGAATGAACCGCGGGGAAACGCTGTCTCTTGCATTTATGAGCCTTTTGATGGCCAAGATCGTGCTGCTGGCAGCCGGAGCGATACTTATGGGGCATTACGGTTTCAAGCGGTTAAATCCGTTTGTTTCCAAGTATATTCAAAGAGATTTCATGCCCCTGCTGGCCGTGGGGGTAGCCCTGGCATATGCCGGAGTGGCCATTTTTCTTGGCCTTTCCGAAATTCTGGGCGCATTCCTGGCAGGGGTCATGCTGTCGGAAACCGGGCGGTCTTCGGACCTGGAACAATTGATACGGCCGGTACGGGATCTCACCCTGCCGTTTTTCTTCTTCTGGTTCGGCACCACCATTTATTTCGGCGAGGGCGTTCCCTTTATTTCCATGATGCTGGTGATGGTTGCCTGGGGAGTTGCCGGCAAAATTCTTACGGCCTACTTCGGGAGCCGCATGTTCGGGCTGAGCCCAAAGGTCTCCGGCCGCGCCGGTTTTTCCATGATACAACGGGGTGAGTTTTCCGCGATCATTGCCAGCCTGGCCATGCCCCGGCTGCGGATCTTCAGCGGCATCTACATATTGATTACCGCCTTTATAGGCGTCTACCTGTTCGGAAAGGCCCCGGCTATCGGCAAATGGTATGATAACCGGCTCAAAAAGCCGAAAAACCCCCAACACAGGGTTTGATTTGTCTTCAGGGTATCCGGCACCCCTGAAGGAGATCTTTTTCTGTCATTTTTCGTTCGATTTTTTCAAGCGTCCGGGCTTTTTCAAGGGCCCATTTCGGGGCGACAAGCTCCTGGAGATGGGGATCGCCGGTAAGTCTCTGCACAACAATGTTTGCAGACAGTCGGGCCAGAAATTCGCAGACAATATCCACGTATTCGTCTTGTTCCAGGCATTTATATCGACCTTTTTCGTGCCAGTCCGCCAATGTGGTGTTTTTCACCACATAGAGCAGGTGCAGTTTAATGCCGTTAATTCCGGTATCTGCCAGTTTTTCCGCAGTTTCAAGCATCTGCTTGCGGGTTTCGCCGGGCAGGCCTAAAATTACGTGGGTGCAAATGTTGATGTTCCGGTTCGCGGTGATTTCAACAGCGTTTTTGAAGGCATTGAAATCATGTCCCCGGTTGATTTTTTCAAGGGTGGCATCGTGGGCAGACTGCAGGCCGTACTCAACCCAGACCAGGTAATCCCGGGTATAGGATGCCAAAAGGTCAATGGTCTTAGGGGTTATGCAGTCCGGGCGGGTGCCGATGCTGATTCCCACTACGCCGGGAATGGCAAGCGCTTCTTCGTACATGGCTGCAAGACGGTCTGTCGGCGCATAGGTGTTTGTATAGGCTTGAAAGTAAGCAATAAATTTTTTGGCATTATACCTGCGCGCCAGTGCTTGTTTGCCCGCATTGATCTGGTCGGTAATCGACAACCCTTTTTTGTAGGCGCCGGTTCCGGAGCCTTTCGGGTTGCAGTAAATGCAGCCGCCGGTTGAGATGGAGCCGTCCCTGTTTGGGCAGGTCATTCCCGCATCGATGGTGATTTTCTGCACCCGGCACCCGTAAAGGTTTTTTAAATACGTGTTGAAGTCGTAATACCTTTTTTCCGTGTTCATGGTATACTTGACCGGTCCTTTTAGGGGATGTATGTACGAGAGGGCTTTAATGAATCAACGGTTATGAAAGTATAGCAGGTATGGCGAAAATATGAACCAAAGAAAAAAATATGATGTCATCGTCGTTGGGGCGGGGCATGCCGGATGCGAGGCCGCCCTTTCCGCTGCGAAGATAGGATGTGCCGTTCTTTTGCTGGCCATCGATCTGGACAAGATTGCCGCCATGCCCTGCAGTCCGTCGATCGGGGGCATGGCAAAAGGGCAGCTGGTTAAGGAAATCGATGCCCTGGGCGGTCAGATGGCAAAGGTGACCGACCAGACCGCAATTCACTTCAGGACGCTCAATACGCGCAAAGGTCCGGCGGTTCAGTCTTCAAGAACGCAAAACGACAAGGCCCGGTATCACATTGCCATGAAGTCCATACTCGAGGGCACGGAGAATCTCGATATCAAGCAGGCAATGGTGGATCGACTGGTGACATCGGCAAACCAAGTACACGGCGTTATCGATCAGACAGGCTGTCAATATGAGGGGAAAACGGTAATTCTGGCAACCGGAACCTTTTTGACCGGACGGGTCCATATCGGTTCCATATCCTTTGTTGCCGGGCGTGCGGGAGAATTTTCTTCCGAAGGTCTTCCGGCAAGCCTCACGTCGCTGGGATTGAAAACAGGGCGCATGAAAACCGGCACTCCGCCGCGGTTGCACAGGGATTCTATTGATTTTTCAAGGCTCACGCCGCACCCGGGGGATGAACATCCGCGTCCATTTTCCTTTTTTTCAGACGGGTTTTCCCTGCCCCAGGTGGAAAGCTACATGGGCAGGGCAAACCGCGAAACAATCCGGATCGTTTCAGAAAACCTGCAATTTTCGTCGCTTTACGGAGGGTTCATAAGCGGGGTGTCGGCCCGGTACTGCCCGTCTTTTGAAGACAAGGTCGTCAAGTTTCCGGAGAGGGAAAGCCACCCGGTGATCCTTGAGCCCGAAGGTCTCGATACAAAGGAGATCTATGTAAGCGGCCTTGGAAACAGTCTTCCTCTGGATATACAGACGGCCATGGTACGCTCCATCGAAGGACTGGAGCAGGCTGAAATCATGCGGCCGGGCTATGCAATTGAATATGATTACATTGACCCGCTGCAATTGTTCCCGACGTTGGAAACAAAAGCGGTAAAGGGTCTTTACCTGGCCGGGCAGATCAATGGCACGTCCGGGTACGAGGAGGCGGCCGCCCAGGGATTGTGGGCGGGGATAAACGCCGCCTGCCGGATCCAGAACAAGAAGCCTTTTGTCCTGGATCGATCCCAGGCATACATGGGGGTGATGGTGGATGATCTGGTCACCCGGGGCACTTCCGAACCCTACCGCATGTTTACCTCGAGGGCTGAATATCGCCTTATGCTGCGCGAGGACAATGCGGATTTACGGTTGGCTGAGATCGGCTTTGATATCGGTCTGTTGAACAAGGAGCAGGTCGAAAGGGTCAAGGAAAAAAAGAAGCAGATCGAAGACGAAGTCAACCGGTTGAAGCATACGGCGGTCAGTCCGGGAATGGATATCAATGAATACCTGGAGGTGCGCCGATCCGCGCCAATCAAAACCGGTGTCCGGCTGGAGCAGCTGCTCAAGCGAAACGAGATAGACTATGATCTTATCCGCCGGTTTGCCCCGCCGGAAAAAGAGATTGCCGAACAGATTGTTCGTCAGGTTGAAACGGAAGTCAAGTACGAGGGGTATATCGCAAAACAGCAACGGGAAATTGAGAAATTCAAGTCCCTGGAAAGCAAAAAAATACCGGTGGATTTTGATTATACGCTTGTTCACGGGCTTTCAAAGGAAATTGTGGAAAAACTTTCCCGGCTGAAGCCGGTTTCATTAGGGCAGGCCGCCCGGATGGACGGCATCACCCCTGCGGCGATTTCCGTGCTTATGGTGGCATTGAAAGCCCGTTCTGAAAACGCAGCGAAAAAAAACCGGACAGACAATAATTTCTAAGGTTTACAGTGAGTTTCGTATTTGCCGGGCCTTGACACAGGCCGGATATGAATTATTGTATGAACTATGATGAACTCGTAAAAGTCTGATTTCAGATGGCTCCGTAAAAAGTTTAAGATCAAGGCTTGCGCAATTTCGAAGAATGCAGCGTACTTAGCGGTACGTGAAATTCTGAAAAATTGCGCGTAACGCAGATATTGGACTTTTTACGGCGCCATCAACTATAAAAACCGGGTGTTTTCGTAAAAAATGGTTTTGCAGGAAATAACTCTGATTTGTAAGAAAAAAATCAATATGGACAAAACGAACAGGTGAAACGGATATGGCCCAGAAAGATTACTATACGTCTCTTGGCGTTGGAAAAGGCGCTTCGCAGGAAGAGATAAAAAAGGCGTACCGAAAGCTGGCGATGAAATATCATCCGGACCACAGCGCGGGCTCCAAGGAAAACGAGGAAAAGTTCAAGGAAATAAGCGAAGCATATGCTGTTCTGAGCGATCCGGAGAAACGCAAGCAATACGATACCTTCGGTTCAGAGGATTTTCAGCAGCGATATAGCCAGGAAGATATATTCAAGGACTTCGATTTAGGAGACATTTTAAAAGAGTTCGGATTCGGGGGAGCCTCATTCTATACCTCCGGCGCCCAGAAAGGACGTGGACGCCGGGGCGGCACCCATTATTCGTTTGATCCGGAGAGCATCTTTGGTTTCGGCGGACGCGGCGGCGGCCAGCAGGTACAGCGAAAGGGGCGCGATGTAGAGTATGAAATTCCTCTTACGCTGCAGGAAGTGGCCGGCGGAACATCAAAGACCCTTACCATTGCGAATTCGTCCGGCGGTACGGACGCCATTTCCGTCAAAATTCCAAAAGGGCTGATTTCCGGGAAAAAAATCCGGCTTGCCGGGAAAGGAGAGCCGAGTCCTTATGGCGGTCCATCCGGGGATTTGTACGTTCGTTCGAAAATTGTGCAGGATCCTGTTTTTGAGCAAAAAGAGTATGATTTATACGTAAATCGACAAATCAAGCTGACGGAAGCGCTTCTGGGAACAAAGATAAACGTCCCCACCATTGAGGGGAAACATCTCAGCATGAAGGTCGCTCCCGGAACTAAGCCGAAAAGCAGGCTGCGGGTTTCCGGACAGGGACTGCCGCATATGAAGGGAAGCGGCAAAGGGGACCTGTATGTGGTAATTGATGTGAAATGGGCGAAGCACCTCAACGACAAGCAGAAAGAAATAGTAAAACAGTTGGCGGAGGCGGGTTTGTAACCGCCATCCAACCCGGAATAAAATTCGAAAAAAGTTCCGCTGCCTGTAGCGGATAGGAATTCCTGTGAATCACCGCAGGGGAGAAATAGGGTAAAATCAAGTAATTCTATTGACAAAATGCGCTTTATGGGCTAATTCAAAAAAATAAGGGGCAAAAACCCCCGCGAATGTGCCCTTGTCTTCAGAAATTTGTTTCTTTTCTACCGGAAAGAAATCTTTGAAACAACAGGTCGAATAGTCATTATGCGCGATTTTTCGCCTCTCCTGACCGCACAAGACATAGAGGATAAAGTTGCCGCCCTTGCAGAGAGAATATCCACAGACTATAAGGATAAAGATCTTGTTCTCGTAGGTGTTTTAAAGGGGGCTTTTATTTTTCTGGCGGACCTTGTACGAAAACTGACGATCCCGGTTACCATCGATTTTGTATGGTGTTCCAGTTACGGCCAGGGGGAAGCCTCCTCCGGAAATGTTGATCGGATAGCCGGCATAAGAACCGATATTGCCGGAAAACACGTGCTGATCGTCGAAGACATTCTTGACACAGGCATTACAATCAGGGAACTGCTTGTATACCTTGAATCTTTTACACCTGAAAGCATCAAGGTTTGTGCTTTCATTGACAAGTATGAACGGCGCGGGATTGATGTAAAAGCCGATTATGCGGGTCATCGCGTTGAAAAAGGCTTTCTTGTGGGATACGGTCTGGATTATGCTGAAAAATATCGGCATTTGCCCGCAATTTATGAATTGAAAACATAACCAGCGAGGACGCAAAATGATTATAACCTGCGAATCCTGCGGTACCAGGTACAAAGTCAAAGAAGATCTTGTCAAGCCCGAAGGGATCTGGGCGCGCTGTTCCACGTGTAAAAACATGTTCCTGGTCCATCCGCAAGCCCCCGGCACTGAAAAACACCCTGCCGGAAAAACCAAAGATTGGGATGCCACTTACGGGGATGGAGATCTGGAGGAAACTGCGGAAGTGACGAAGACTGCAGAACTCGGCACCACCACGGACTTTGAAAATGAGGTTGAAGGAATGATTGACGAGTTCGATGAGGGGACGAGTTTCGTGGAAGACGAATCGTCAACCGTAGAATTTGATGATCTTCAATTTACCGATGACACCCTGAAAGCGGAACAACTTGAGAAAACATCTGAAGCAACGGATTTCTCTGAAACAACTGATTTTGCCGAAGAGGCGTTTTCGGAAGACGAGTTGGGGGTAGACCCGGATCTGGAAGAATTTGACCTGGACCTGGAGGAAACGCTGGAGACGGAAGAGAAAGCAGCGAAAAAGGACCTGCAGGAAGAGTTCGATCTGGATATGGATGATGCGCCCGAATCCGAAGCCGAAGAACGGGAATATGAAATTGACCTGGTCGAAGAAGACATGGACGGGGCAATCGCAACAGAGGAATTCGGCCTCGATCTTGGAGACAACGGGCAGTCCGCCGAAGAAACCGCAAAAGAAACGGAACTTGCAGAAGCATCTGACGATGACTTTTCTGTGGAGCTGGACCTTGAGCCGGAAGAGTTGACGGAACAGGCAGAAGATACAGCAGCTGAAGAGAGTTTGCAGGAAACGCTGGATTTTGATCTGGATGATCTGGATGATCTGGATGAAAAAGAGGATTCCGCCGCAGTCGGAACGGATGATTTTGATCTTGACTTTGATCTTGATTTTGACCTTGAGGAAGAAAAAACGGTTGCAACAGCCGATGCTGCCGCATCCGGCAGCGTTTCGGAAGACGAGTTCGATCTGACGGAAGTCGAAGATTTCCTCGACATCGAGGAAGAGGCCGGGGGAAAGGCCCGGGAGGACGAAGGAGAAACGTTCGAACTCGATTTTGAAACAGAAGCAGACGAATCATATACAGAAGCAGACGACGACAGGGCTTTTGATCTTGACCTTGAAACAGTAAAAGATGAGACAGGGGACGCGGGTGATGAGACCATGGAAAAATTTTCCATGGAAACCGCTGTTGAAAGCAGCAGGGAAGAAGCGGTTGAAAAAGAGGCCGTATCTGAACCGGAAAAAGCAGCGGCAGCAGCAGGTATTGCTGCCGAGTCGCCTGCCAGGGTGCGTGAACAAGCCCCTGGAAGAGTTCCGCCCAGTGGGGTGATTCCGGAAAAACATAGCAAATCCAACATGTCAACGTTAATTCTTGTTATTTTGATACTTTTAGCAATCGCCGCCGCCGGTTATTTTTACATGCAGGGCACGCAGACGCCTGAACCTCCGGAGGCACCGGCTCCGGTCGGCGCGGCTGACCCCGACGGCAAACTGCAGATTGCCATATCGACTCCGGATTACATGTTCATCAACAATGAAAACGTTGGCGAACTGATGGTGGTCACCGGCAGTGTAACTAACCGCTACGGCAATTTGAGAAATCAGATCCGCGTGCAGGGAAACCTTTATGACGGGGATGGGGAGCTGATTCTGTCATCAACCCCTGTGTATGCGGGGAAGGTGCTTGAACAGGATGCGCTTGCGACATTGCCGTTTTCGGAAATTGAAAGAGGGCTGACCAGTCCGGAAGCGGAAGGTGTTGGGCCGGATGCATCCATGCCTTTCATGGTTGCTTTTGCCATGTTGCCGGATCAGGCGGAAGAACTCAATGTTGAAGTTTTGGCATCATCTGCCGGCCGGGGCGAATAAAATCCTTTGGAAAAGGCTTTTTTGGCTTGACTTGCATGTGGGCACCTGTTAGATAACTTTTCTTTGTCTTTCATGGGCACGGATTCAAAACAATAAGGCGATGTAGCTCAGTTGGTCAGAGCATGCGGCTCATATCCGCAGCGTCCGGGGTTCAAATCCCTGCATCGCCACCATGTTAAAATAAAAGCCTCTCTGTTGATTTTTTCAGAGAGGCTTTGTATATTAAAAGACAGACAAAACGATAAAGGGATATACCCTTTGAAGAATATGTTTACCGGCTTTGAAAGACTTGTGGAAGAAAGAATTCTTGCTGCCCAGAGAAACGGAGAGTTTGAAAATCTCGTGGGTGCGGGTAAGCCTTTGGCGTCTGAAGACATGAGCCGGGTGCCACAGGAGCTTCGAATGGCCTACAAGATATTAAAAAATGCGGATTGCCTTCCCCCGGAAATCGAATTGCAGAAGGAAATCGTCACCACGGAAAAAATGCTCTCCAGCCTCAAAGATGAGCAGCAACGATACAAAGCAATGAAAAAGCTTAATTTTCTCATCATGAAATTCAATACCATGACCAACCGGTCCATCCAGTTTGAAATCCCCCAGAAATATGAAGAGGCGCTCGTGCGGAAAATGGCTTTTGCCCGGGAAGCGGAAAAACAGGATAAATAAAAAATTGACAGGGGGCCGACCGGCCGTTCACGCAGAAAGATTCCGATACATTCGGACAGTATCGTTTATTTACAACAGGCTTTTTATTCATGTGGAAAAACCGGTTTAATTATGATGATGCCAGTCTTACCAAGGGCGTATTTCTGGCCTTTGTAATACTTTTTTTTCATGTGGGAATGCTTTTGCTGGTGGCCCTTCTGGTTGTTTTTTTCGGGTTTATCATACAGTATTTCGCATGGATTATGCTCGCATTGGGGGTGGGAATAGTCGGTACGATTGTTTATATTCTGTATTCTCTGAAAAAGCAGAGCAGCAGTATTGCCGAAGTTTTGACAATGCCCGAGTTCAGAGGAAAGAATATAGAGTTGCGGCTTTTCGGCGGCCTGGCATCCCTGAAAGTCACCGACAGTCAGGAATCGGCTTCTCTACTCGAATATGACGGCCGACCGGCATCGAGATACCTGGAATCGCCCGATACTTCCCGCGTCCGTGAATTGTCGGAGTTGGCCCGGCTTCTGGAGAGCGACCTGATAACCCCCGAAGAATACCAGCAGGCCAAAAATGAAATATTCAACCGGTAAAAAGGTGATTCATGCCGACATCAGGTGAAAAAACAGACCGGAAATTAACGGTCGCACTGATTTCCGGGGGGACTTCCGGCGAACGGGAAGTGTCGTTAAAAGGCGGTGGACGGGTTGCCCAGGCCCTGGATGCCGCAAGGTATAATGTCGTCCGGTACGACCCCGCCACCGATCTCGGCAAAATGGCGGCCGACGCAGACGCCATTGATGTTGCCCTGGTAATCCTCCACGGCGTAAACGGGGAAGACGGTTCTGTCCAGGGGTATTTGGACCTTTTGAATATCCCCTACCAGTGTTCCGGGGTCATGGGGAGCGCCATTTCCATGAATAAGCTGGTGTCCAAATTTTTTTATGAAAAAGCGGGCATCCCCGTCCCCGGTTATATCGGGATCAGCAGTATGGACGAAGCAGATGCGGATTTGTGCATCGAGCAGCTGGGGCTTCCCCTTGTAATTAAGCCCGCTTCCGGCGGGTCGAGTATCGGCATGACCATCGTCAAAAGCAGGGAAACCTTCAAAGACGCGATGGCGCTCGCTTTTTCGCATGATGACACCGTTATTGCGGAAAAATACCTGCCCGGTACGGAAATCACCGGCGGTGTTATTGGAAATTTTCGCCCCGTGGCGTTGCCCATCGTTGAAATTATACCCAAAAAAGGCTATGCGTTTTTTGATTACAAGGCCAAGTATACCCCCGGAGAAACCCTTGAAATCTGCCCGGCGCGGATCGACGATATGCTTGCGCGGAAAGCCGGGGAACTTGCCCTTGCAGCTCACAAGGCGCTTTTCTGCAGCGGATGCAGCCGGACCGACATGATCATTCATGACAACCAGATTTACGTTCTTGAAACAAACACCATTCCCGGCATGACCGAAAACAGCCTTCTGCCCTTGGCTGCGGCAGGCGCTGGCATGAGCTACTCGCAGCTCCTGGACAGGCTTATCGAACTGGCGATGGAGAAAAAGAAACAATAGCAAACCAGTCATTTCTGGACGGAAAAGAGAGATACCTATGAAAATACTTATTGTTGGCGGCGGCGGCAGAGAGCATGCACTTGCATGGAAGTTTTCCAAAAGCCCGGAAGTGGAAACGATATACTGTGCCCCCGGTAATGCAGGCATTTCAGAGTTGGCCGAATGCATCGCAATAGACGCAAAAGACATTGTGGCATTAAAGGATTTTGCGCTGGAAAACCAGGTGGACCTGACAGTGGTCGGTCCCGAGGATCCGCTGGTGGCCGGAATCGTGGATGTTTTTGAAAAAGCGGGGCTCAAGGCGTTTGGCCCGACAAAAGCGGCTGCACAGTTAGAGGGGAGCAAGTCTTTTGCAAAGCGCCTGATGCTCAAATACAATATTCCCACTGCAAAAGGCCGGATGTTTACCAGTTATGAACATGCGGTCCTGCATACGGAGAAAATAAAATTTCCCGTTGTGATAAAGGCGGACGGACTGGCTGCCGGCAAGGGCGTCATGGTCTGTCATTCGCGGGACGAAGCGGTCGAAGCCCTTGACCGGATAATGCGCCAGCAGATATTCGGCGAAGCCGGCGCCGCAGTCATGATAGAAGAATACCTGGACGGAGAGGAAGCATCCTTTATTGCATTTACCGATGGGAAAACCGTGCTTCCCCTGCCCGCCTCACAGGATCACAAGGCCGTATATGCCGGCGACAAAGGTCCCAACACGGGCGGCATGGGGGCGATATCACCGGCGCCGGTGGTCGATATCGTCATGCGCCGGAAGATCATGGAGCAGGTGATGGTTCCGACCGTAAAGGCCATGGCCGCAGAAAAATGCCCCTACAAGGGAATTTTGTATGCCGGTTTGATGATCAATGGCGACAAGATAAACGTCGTCGAATTCAACTGCCGTTTCGGTGATCCGGAAACCCAGCCGATTCTCATGCGCACCAGAAACGATATCGTTCCTCTGATAAAGGCTTCCATTGACGGGGGGCTTGAAAACTATTCGGTCGATATTGACGAGCGCCCCGCCGCATGCGTGGTTATGACCGCCGAGGGGTATCCGGAAAAATATGACAAGGGAATGTTGATTACGGGGCTGGAAAATGTTCCCATATCTGACGACAAAGCGGTCTTCCATGCAGGAACCGCTGAAAAGGAAGGGGCTGTCGTCACCGCAGGCGGACGTGTATTGGGCGTTACCGCCATGGAAGAAACCCTTGAGAAGGCTGTTTCTGCTGCTTACGGGGCGGTGTCTGCCATTTCCTTTGAGAAAGAATACCATCGTCCGGATATCGGCCACAGGGCGATCAAACGGCTGAAAACCCCCCCGCTCGTGGGAATTGTCATGGGATCCGATTCGGATCTTTCCGTGATGGCCTCAGCAGGGGAAACCCTTTTGCAGTTCGGCATTTCCTATGAAATGATTGTGTGCTCCGCCCACCGGACGCCGGCGGAGGCCGGGGTATTTGCAAAAGGGGCACGGGATCGGGGAATGAAAATCATCATTGCCGGCGCAGGTCATGCCGCCCACCTTGCCGGAGCCATGGCGGCGCATTCGTCTCTTCCCATTATCGGTGTGCCAATTGATTCATCGGCGCTGAGCGGTTTTGATGCGCTTTTATCAACCGTCCAGATGCCGCCGGGCATTCCCGTGGCCACCATGGCGGTAGGCAAGCCGGGGGCAAAAAACGCCGCGGTGTTTGCCGCGCAGATTCTGTCTGTTGCGGATCCTGAGATGGCAAGGAAAGTCGATGAGTATAAACGGAAAATGGCGGCCGAGGTAAACCGAAAGGCAAAAGGTTTTGCCGGATAACAAGCATCTGCATATTGATCCCGTCAATCCGGATCCGGGAATGATACACCGTGCGGTAGACACGATACGTTCGGGCGGCGTTGTGGTTTACCCCACCAGTATGCTGTATGGTCTTGGCGCGGATGCTGCAAACCCGGAAGCCGTGGACCGCGTATTTTCCATAAAGCAACGGATGGAGACCAATCCGGTTTCCATATTGATCAGCCGGATCGAAGAGCTTGAACGCCTTGTTACGAATGTTCCGGAAGCGGCACAAAACATCATGAACCGCCTGTGGCCCGGAAAAGTCACCCTGGTGTTTTTTGCATCCGCCTTCCTGCCGGAAAACCTCACCGCAAGAACCGGAAAAATAGGGATACGACTTCCCCTTCACCCGGTAGCGAAAATGCTGCTGAAAGAGGCTGCGTTTCCCGTAACGGCAACCTCGGCCAATCTTTCAGGGGAGCCCGGATGCGGGCGCATTGAGGAGATGGCGGAATCGATTCTCCGGGGAGCTGACCTGGTGCTCGATGCTGGGGTGCTTGCCGGGGGGATTGGTTCCACGGTGGTTGATGTTACGGTTTTCCCGCCGAAGACTTTACGTGAAGGGGCCGTATCCGCAGAAGACGTCCAGGCGGCCGCCTCAAGTTTTCAATCATAGGGAACCGAATATGGATCGTGCAGAACGACAATTTTGATCCGGGTTCTATTGACATACGGTTTGATTTGTCCTATAAACGGCTAACATTGTTGTGCCGGAGTGGTGGAATTGGTAGACGCAGAGGACTCAAAATCCTCCGGGCGCAAGCCCTTGCGAGTTCGAGTCTCGCCTCCGGCACCACTTTCCTTGTTTATTCAACATCTTTTGTTTTGACCTGCTTGGGCACTGGTAGAATCCTGGTAGAATTCCAAGCCCTTTCAATGTGGCTCCCGTCTTCCGGCGAAGGGACCGTCCGGTAAATGACGCCCGTGTATCCTTGATGCTGATTTTCTGGGTAAAACCAATCTTTTTCAACGTTGGATTGATCACGCTTTCATTGCCGATTGATTGGATTGCCAATCTTGTTTAAAAAGACGAAATTGTCGCCATTTCCCTTCCAGGTTCGTTTTCTTTGCTCCTGCAATGATTCAAGCACGAAGGCCGGAAGTTTTATCTCCCGGTTGGAAGTATCCGTTTTGGGCTGCTTGTAGATAAGCCTTCCTCCCGAAAGATGCCTCCTTTGGATTGCACATAAGTGACTACCCCCTCCAATAATCCAAATTTGGGGCCGGAGAGGATTGCCAGATACAAGGTGCAATATTTGGAATGGCGGGAACAGTGCCTTCCGTGGCAAGTATGGTGCAGTTTAACTCTGGTGTTTCAGGAGGGTAAAAAAGGCCTTTCGATCATACCACTCTTTCCCCGTTTTTCTATAGATTACGACCACATCACAAATCCCTCCTTGCTGTCTGATATCAACCTATTTTTTTAGTAAAGATCGGATTCGGTTGGATCATGAGGTTCTCATATGCAAAGGCTCCGAATGGATAGCTTCGGGAAAATGTAAAAACTGTTGGGAAAAAGTTTTTTATGCTTATTATTTGATACAGGTCAAGGAAGATGGCTCCCGGGCCGATTACATTGTCCCCACCAACTTCGGAATGACACAAAGAAAAGGGCTTTGCCTGAAGTCGACCCAGTAAAACCAATTTATTTTTCTGATTAAACAGAGGTTTTTTTATGGCACTGATCACGATTACATCCAGTTTCGGCTCAGGCGGCGAAAAAATCGCCGGGAAGGTCTCGGAACAACTCGGGACAGAATTTTTCGATGACGGGAAGATACAGGAAAAGGCCCTTTCCATGGGAATATCGAAAAAAGACTTCGGCAGGCTTGACGAAAAAGCCCCGGGTCTTTTCGACCGCCTGTTTACAAATAATCCATCAATCTATTTGGATCTTCTGGGCTCCATTGTGTACGATATTGCAAGCGGCGGAGAGGGAGTCATAATGGGCCATGCCGCGCAGGTTTTTCTCAAGGATTTCGGTTGCGCCTTTCATGTCAGGATTCATGCTTCGGAAGAGAGCCGAAGCCAATGGGTTGCCAAAGAACAGGGTATGAGCGAATCCGAATCACTGGAGCTGATCCGGAAAATGGACAAGCGTTTTAAGGATTTTGTCCATTATGGCTTCAACCGGGACTGGAATGATCTTTCCGGATATGACCTGGTCGTTAATTTGGACAAAATTGGTGGGGACTGGGCTGTTAAGCTGATTTTGTATCTGTCCGGGTCCGAAGAAGTAAGGGAGTGCAGCCTGAACTCACTGGAA
>JAABUA010000066.1 GCA_011389515.1 Desulfobacteraceae bacterium | reverse complement strand
GTCCTGATCTGACGCAGGCTCCGGCTCCGGTTCGGGCGCAGGCGCAGGCTCCGACTCCGGTTCGGGCTCCGGCTCCGGCTCCGGTTCGGGCTCCGGTTCAGGTTCGTTCTCCGGCTCAGCTGCGGGTTCAGTCAGTTCAACAGGCGGCACTGCGCCCAGCAGGGGATCTGGCATGCCGAAGGTCGGTCCGGTGGTTTCCGCGCCGCTTTCCGGGGTAACCACGTTTCCGTCCACATCAAATTTGACCAGCGTAAGTCCGCCGCCGGCACCAACGATACTCCCACCGGCCGCGGTAGGATCAATTTCGATATCCTCGTCACCTTCGAGGGCTTCCATAATGCGTTCCGCATCGGCAAACAGGTCGGCTGCATCGCCGGCTGCCGCGCCGGCATAGACATCCTCGTCCAGAAGCACATCGCTCATTCGACCAAGGTCGAGCTGCGTCGGCGGCGGACCATTAAGCATGATCGATACGCTGCCGCCGCTGTCCGTGACAATTCGCTCATTGGCGTACACATCGCTGTTGGGACCGAGTATGCGTTCCGTCCCGTCGGCTGCTACGGCTTTGACCGTTCCATACAATATAATTACCTTACCGATAATCTGGCTTCCTGGTTCCATGATGCTATCTCCTTAGGATATATCGTTTCCGGTTTTTTTTGTTCTTGTTTTGCCTGTCATAAATATATACCCGTTTTCTGCTATGCCTATTGTACCTTGGTACAGGTTTTGAAAAAAAGGAGCATGCGGTGGTTTTTCAGTGGGGTGATCCGTTACTGGAAGGCTGAAAGGGGGGGCAAATGGATTTGGAAGCCTTGGTGAAAAAGGGCATCCTGATGCCGGAACCGATCCGGGATAAACAGATGAAAGCGGGTTTCATATGAATGGCCCCGAAAAAACAAAAAAAAACAATGCGCCGTAAGCGCATGCGCGGGATACCTCTCCGGTAATTTTTTTTCAGAAGCCCATAAAAAAAGGTTTGCAGATGATCATATCTGCAAACCTTTGTCATTCGCTGGTGGGCGGTACTGGGTTTGAACCAGTGACTTCTACCGTGTGAAGGTAGCACTCTCCCGCTGAGTTAACCGCCCTTGCAATCGCATATCAAATAAAATAAAAAATTATCTCCCTGGAAGTCAAGCTTTGTTTTCAGATCAACTGTTTTCTTCCTCTTCGGCATCGAAATCCGGGAGAATGGTCTGCTTGTTTGCGGTCTTATTCGCTTCCAGGGGAAGATCCTCGGTCTGGTAGCCTGTCCGCGGCTTTGGAAAGGACGCGGGGGTGTCTTCGATCTCATCGGGCGTGGGCAAATCCTTCAGGTCCTTGAGATCGAACGTTTCGAGAAATTTTTTCGTTGTGCCGTAGACCAGAGGCCGCCCCGGGACATCGCGGCGGCCTAAAACCCGGACCAGTTTTTTTTCCTGCAGGAAACGCAGGGTGTTGCCGGAGTTGACGCCGCGGATGTGTTCGACCTCGCTTCTTAATACCGGCTGCCGGTAGGCCACGATGGCAAGGGTTTCCATGGCGGCCTTGCTCAGCCTGACCGGTGCGGGTTCGCGGAGTTTATGTATGTACGGCTTGTACTCCGGGCGGGTCCGAAGCTGGAACCCCCCTGCGACTTCATGCAACACAATCGCCCCTTTCCGGTTTTCATATTCCGTTGCGAGCTCCATCATGGCACGCCGGATTTCGGCAGCGGGCGTGTCTTCCAGCACGGTTTTCACCTGATCGACGGTAAGCGGGGCGTCGGATACGAACAGGAGGCTTTCAATGATGTTTCTGGTTTTGTTCATGGGCAGCTACAATGCGTAAAAAGTGAAATCGCCGTTTTCGGCATTGTCGGATATCTGGACCAGGTGCAGGCGCGCGATTTCCAGGACGGCAAGAAAAGAGATCACCAGTTCACTGCGGTCCGTATGGGCGGATATGAGTTCCGCGAAGGTCATGGTCCCCTTTTCCTCCAGCATGTCCAATATTTCGGTCATCCGGTCCCTGACCGATATCCGCTCCGGCGTGATTTCATAGGTAATCGCAGGCGATGCCCGCTCGATCAGGTCGCGCCATGTTCGTGCCAGTTCAAACACGTCGGCCTCAACGGGCTTTTCCGCCATAGGGACGGCCCGGTCCGCTTCCGCCGGGCTGCCGGAAAAAACGTCCTCATTCAACACATTTCGCAGCGCCAGCATTTCCGCTGCAGCCTTCATCCGGATATACTCTATGAGCGGTCCGGCAATGGCATTTCTTGGATCTTCCCCCTCATCGGCATCCGGTTTTGCGTCGGGCAGAAGGGTTTTTGATTTGATGTGCGCCAGGGTGGCGGCCATTACCAGAAAATCAGCGGCCACATTGATGTTCATCGCCTTCATCCACTCGATATATTCCAGAAACCGCTCCGTGATAAAGGCGATGGGGATATCGTAGATGTCGAGCTCGTTTTTCCGGATCAAATGGACCAGAAGATCCATGGGACCTTCAAAGACATGTTCCAGTTTGACCTGGTAGGCCTTTTCGGAATCGTGCTCTTCGGGCATATTGGCATACGATTGTTTTAGATTTTTACGGCTTCCCGCACAAGTTTCATCGTTTTTTCGGCTTCTTCAACGGCTCTTTTGTTCCCGTTTTCAATGATGTCTTTCACCATTGCGCTGTTTTGCCGGAAATACTCGATTTTTTCGCGGATCGGGGCCAGGTAGGCGATGAGGTACTCGGCCATTTTTTTCTTGCACGCCACGCACCCGATTTCCGCCTTGCGGCAGGCTGCATCGATTTCTGCGACGGTCTCGGCCGGCGAGTAAAACCGGTGAAACGTAAACACATTGCATATATCCGGATTTCCCGGGTCGTTTTTCCGGATGCGCTGGGGGTCGGTGATCATCTGGGCGGTTTTTTTTTGGATCTCTTCCGGCGATTCGGAGAGGTATATGGCATTGTTATAGCTTTTGCTCATTTTTCGCCGGTCAAGGCCCAGAATTTTGCTTGTTTCCGTGAGAATGGTTTCCGGCTCCGGAAATACCCTGCCGTAGAGATAGTTGAAGCGGCGGGCGATTTCACGGGTAATCTCGATGTGGGGCGCCTGGTCGATCCCCACGGGAACGCCGTTTGCCCGGTAGATGATGATGTCGGCCGCCTGGAGCACGGGATATCCCAGAAACCCGAATGTCGAAAGGTCCTTGTTGTTTAAGGCCTCGATCTGCTCTTTATAGGTCGGGTTGCGCTCCAGCCAGGGAACCGGGGTGATCATGGACAGCAGCAGAAACAGTTCGGCATGGGTCTTGACGGCCGATTGGACGAAAAGGGTGCTTTTCTCGGGGTTCAGACCGGCGCCCAGCCAGTCAATCATCATGTTTTGCGAGTATCCGGCGATATTGCCCGGATCCTCGTAGTCGGAAGTCAGGGCGTGCCAGTCCGCGATAAAAAAGAAACAGTCGTAATCCTCCTGCATGTTGATCCAGTTAGCAAGCGCACCGTGCAAATTGCCCAGGTGAAGGGCGCCCGTGGGGCGCATTCCGCTGACGATCCGTTTTTTTTCAACCATGGGTTGCTTCTCCGAAAATTGACATTTCAAAATGATACTTCTGCCGCGCAAAGACGATGTTTTCGCAGCAAATTCCGCTATTGGCGATTGACGGGAACTTTCGCGGCCCTGTCAGGGGTCATCTACCCAGGAGAAACTGGGTTACGGGGCCCACGATATTTCGGATCAAGGCGCCCAAGGCCCCGCTCATGAGCAGGACGACAAGAATGATGATCCCGTATGGGCTGATTCTTTCGTATGCCTCCCTCGCATTCGGGGGGAGAAGTACCGAAAGCACCTTGCTCCCGTCCAGGGGAGGAATCGGTATCAGGTTGAATATCGCAAGGATCACGTTGATAAAGGTAAACGCGAAAAGCATCTGGGCGATGATCATCAGTACCGGCCCGGTGCCCGTCTGCTGGGACAGAAGCATGACTGCCTGGTAGGCAAAGCCGCTGATAACCGCGCATACGAGGTTGACAGCCACCCCGGCGATGGACACCACGAGGGTCCCCAGTTCGGGGTTGCGCAGGTTGTGAAAATTGACCGGCACCGGTTTGGCGTAGCCGAACAATATCGGCGAGCCGGTGAAGATCAGCAGTGCCGGAAGCAGCAAGGATCCGAAGGGGTCCAGGTGCTTTACGGGGTTGAGAGACAGCCTGCCCGCCATTTTTGCGGTTTGATCCCCGAATCTGAGCGCTGCATAGCCGTGCGCGACCTCATGGAGCGTCACGGCGAACAGCAGGGGGATGAGCATAAGTACGAAGCGTAATACAATGTCAGGTGTTGGCATATTTTTTTATATACTCGATTTCATCATCAAAGGTTTTTATGCGGCCGTCCAGTTTTTCGGCCAGAAGTTCCCGGAAAATTTTTCCGTAGAGGGGGGATGGTTTCAACCCCAGTTTTTTTATGTCTTTTCCTGTAACCGATACGCGAACGTATTGCAAGTCCGTAACAAAAACGGAGATGGCTTTTTTTATTTTTTCATGCCGGGTAACCGCCATCATGAACAGCAGGAGTTCCGTGTGAAAGCCCGTAAGATGCCGGTAAAGCGCACTGTTTTTCAAGGGGAGTTTCTGCGCCAGAAGATTCAGGCACTCCTCGGCCCTGGCCCGGTCTTCTATAAAAAGTTTCCGAAGGCGGGGGGAGAGTTCGAATCGCCTGCACAGATCGTCCGCAGTCGCCTGGTCCGCTTCCCGGATGAGCACGAGAAAATACACGCTCCATTTCATGTATTTTGTCTCGGTGTACAAAAGATCATACCAGGACAAGACCTTTTTTGCGGAAACCAGCCATTCCGACCGTTTTTTGTCAAGGGTGATCGAAGGGTCGATCACTTTTAACAGGTCGAACTCCTTGAGTCGCAGCAGCGCTGAGATCGGGTTTTCCTCTTTGAGCAGGTGGGAGATTTCAGAAAAAACGCGCCTGCCGGACAGTCGTTTGAAAAAATCCATTTTTACGGCATTTTCAATGAGCCCCGCGGTAAGTTTGCCGATGGTGAATCCAAAACGCTGTTCAAAACGCACGGCACGAAAGACCCTCGTGGGATCTTCTACAAAACTCAGGTTGTGGAGAATGCGTATGACGCCTTCCTTGAGATCCCGCCGGCCGCCGAAAAAATCGATAAGCTGCCCGAATCTATCGGTATTAAGGCAGATGGCCAGTGTGTTGATGGTAAAATCACGCCGGTACAGGTCCAGTTTAATGGAGCTCATTTCAACAGTGGGGAGTGCTGCGGGAAACTTGTAGTGTTCCATGCGTGACGATGCCACGTCAATTTTAAAGCCGTCCGGAAAAATGATCACCGCGGTGCCGAATTTCGCATAGGCGTTTATCCGCAATCCTTTTTTCCGGGCAAAGGCTTCGGCAAACAGGATACCGTTTCCCTCGATAACGACATCAATGTCCTCGTTGTGCCGGTATAAAAAAAGGTCCCGTACAAAACCGCCCACCACGTAGGCGGTAAAGCTCATTTCCTCCGCTGTTTCACCGATATCGTGCAGCATGCGGATGATCGTGTCCGGGAGTCGTTCTTTCATAAAACCCAGGACTTTTTTTGTTTTCGGGTGGGCGGTGGTCAAAACAGACTGGTCCGGTTGCAGTGTTTTTTCCCGGGCATCCCGGATTAAGGAATTGAGAAGATCGGTGCGGGTGATGACCCCGACAATGACGTCATCCTCAATTACCGGCAGAATCCGCTGGTTGTTGCCGATGATTTTATCCTGGATTTCTTCGATGCCGGCCCCGGGCGAAACGATAGCGAATTCCGATGTCATGTATTCGGATATGGTGCTGTCATCGAGCTTGTGATACAGCGCCTTTTCAATGACCTGCCTGGAGATGAACCCTTTCAGCTGCTGCTTGGCGGTGCTTTTGCCCTGCCAGACGACCAGCAGGGCGTTGACGTTGTACCTGGACAGCAGTTGCCGGGCGTTCTTGCAGGTGATGTCCGGTTCCGCCATGATCGGGGGGGAAGACATGATGTCCTTTGCCTTTAAACCGGATTTCAGTTGCTTTTCAAGAATTTTGAGCAGTCGGTTCTCCGTCTGGGCAAGCGTCATATCCCGGATGGTGGCGGCAGCGGCAAAGCTGTGGCCGCCACCGCCGAGATCACGGACAGCGGCCCCCACGTCGATTTCGGGGGTTCGGCTGCGCGCGGCGATATAGATCTTGTTTTTCATCAGGACAATGGCGAAAAGCGCGGTGAGATTTTGAATGCGAAGCATTTTCTGGACGAGAAACGCCATGTCGGGAATGTACTCGTCGCATGACACCACGGTCAATACCACATTGTGCCCGTTGATGTTGTAGTGGTCCGCATTCCGCAGGAGATCGTTCAAAAGCGCTATCTGGCGGGAATCCATCTCTTTGGAAATCAGATCGGATATGGTGGAAAGGTTCGCCCCTTTGCTGCGCAGGAAGGCCGCGGCCATAAAATCATGTTCCGATGTCGAGGGGTAGGTGAACGAACCCGTGTCTTCGAATATGCCCAGGCACATGATGGTTGCCTCGTCCGGGGATATCTCGATGTTTTTTTCCCGGAGCAGGTCCACGAGCAGGGTCACGTTGGCGCCGGTCTGGCGGCTGATTTCAACGGTTGCGGGAATGTCGCTTGCAAGAGACGGATGATGGTCGTACAGGTGTATCTCGATGTCCGGCCGGTGAAGCAAGCTTTCCAGTTCGCCGATGCGGGAGGGCTGTTTTGTGTCCACGACAACGAGCCTTTCGACCTTGTCGGAATCGATATTTTTAAATTCAACCATGTTAAACAGGTATGCCATGGAACTGACAATGAAGTTCTTCATGTTTTTTTCATGAAACCCGGGGAACACCACCAGGGACCCGGGATACAGTTTATGCGCGGCCAGCATGGAGCCGACAGCATCGAAATCCGCGTTTATATGGGTGGTGATCAGCGTGAGCTTCCGGTCTTCATCGGTGTGGTTACCTGTCAATGGCGTACCTTTGCAGAATCGGTTGTAAGTTGTCAGTTGCAGGCCGCTGGCTTCAAGTGCCCTGCAGGGGTGCGCGGCGGCCCCGTCCCGTGTCATATGAGAAATCCGTGCGCGCGTTCTACGGGCGAACCCTGATTGTGCATGTATTGATAAAAGAGTAAATAGTTACATATTGTTTTTTATTTTTTATTATGATAATGACTTATTTGCAAATTGATTTTGCGGGAGCATCGTTTGCCCGCTCCGTGATTGTTGATTATTACGGGTTGTTCATGGTTTTTTGATCACCCGGTTGACCCTGATGGATAAACATCTGATACTCGCCTTGCTTTGAACCGATAACATCCGAAAAACGGATAGTTATTCATGTCTATAAATTTTTCAACAGCCCGGCCGGGCCGAAAAATTGTTCAGCAATAGGAACAAAATGAAAAAGGGGGCATAAATGCCGGTTTTTCAGTGGGAAGGAAAGGATCGTTCGAACAGGCCTCAGAAAGGTGAAATGGAAGCGGCAAATGAACAGGCCGTCCGGAGCATGCTGGGGCGCCAGCAGATCACCCCTGTCAAGGTGAAGAAAAAGCCCAAGGACCTTTTTGAAAATGTCAGCTTTCTGCAGCCAAAGGTGCAGCACCACGATATCATTATTTTCTGCAGACAGTTTTCCACGATGATCGATGCCGGATTGCCCATAATCCAATGCCTCGAAATCCTCCAGGCGCAGCAGGACAACAAGACCTTCAAAAAAATGCTCGCTGACATCAAGAGTTCTGTTGAAAGCGGCCAGACCCTTGCGGAATCCCTGAAAAAATACCCCCAGCACTTTGATGACCTCTTCGTAAACATGGTTGCCGCAGGGGAGGCCGGCGGTATACTCGACGTGATTTTACGTCGACTTTCCGCCTACATGGAAAAAGCCGCCAAACTGAAAGCCCAGGTAAAAGGCGCCATGACCTACCCGATTATTACCCTGATCATCGCCTTTGGCGTCGTTGCCGTTATCCTGGTATTCGTCATTCCGGTTTTTGAGGAAATGTTCAGGGATTTCGGGGCGGCCCTGCCGGCTCCCACGCAGATTGTCATTAACATGAGCAATTTCGTGATAGCAAATATCCTCTACATCATTATCGCCATTGTATTGGCCATATACGCCATCCGGCGGTTTTACAAAACAGAGCGGGGGCGGGCCTTTATTGATGATAAGATGCTGAAACTGCCAATAATGGGTATCCTGCTCCGGAAGGTGGCGGTGGCACGGTTTACCCGGACCATGGGCACCATGCTGGCAAGCGGGGTCGCCATACTGGAAGCCCTTGACATCGTTGCCAAGACCTCCGGAAACAAGACCATCGAAAACGCCCTCTACAGTGTACGAACCAGTATCGCCGAAGGGCAGACCATTGCTGATCCGCTCTCCAGGACCGGTGTTTTCCCCCCCATGGTGTGCCAGATGATCGCCGTTGGCGAGTCCACCGGCGCGGTCGATGCGATGATGGAAAAAATCGCCGATTTTTATGAAGAGGAAGTCGACCAGGCGGTCGATAACCTGACATCCATGATCGAACCCATCATGATCGTATTTTTGGGTATCATCATCGGCGGGCTCGTTGTTTCCATGTATCTGCCCATATTCCAGTTGGCCGGAGCACTCTAACAGAAAGATATATGACAGGCCGAAGAAGCAGACAGGAACATGATCTGTACCGGAAAATGAAGTGGCTGGTTTTTTTCCGGGCGCTGTTTGCCATTGTGCTTCTTGGCTCCCTGTTTGTCGCCATTATAGGCCCGCAGACCGGTCTTTTTCTGGCGGATGAGTCGCTTTTCTATCTCCTTGCCATTGCCACAGGAGTGCTGGTATTGTCCGTGGCGTACACGATCGTCCTGCCAAGGACCGAACGCCTGGTGACGTTCGCTTATTTCCAGATTTCCGTTGATACATTTTTCGTCACGCTGATCATATTTGTCACCGGTTCTTTTTCCAGTATATTTACCTTTCTTTATCTGGCGGTCATCATCTATGCCACGATGGTCGTGTACCGGCGCGGCGGGATGGTCACCGCCACCCTGTGCGCACTGCAATACGGCATCATGGTCGATCTGGAATATTTCGATATTCTCCAGCCGGTGGGGGTGGCTACCGGCGAGATGATCTCCGGCTACAGCTGGCAGCATGTTTTTTTCAGGCTGATCATTACCATCGCCGCCTGTTATCTGGTCGCTTTTCTGAGCGGTGTTCTCTCCGAGCAGGAACGAAATGCAAAGCGCGAACTTTGGGCCATGGAGGATCAGATGAAGCGTGTGGAGCGCCTGGCGGCAGCCGGTGAAATGGCGGCAGGGCTGACCCATGAAATCAAAAATCCCCTGGCTTCCCTGACCGGTTCGATCCAGATGCTCCGGGAAAGCATTGCCTATGATCCGGCCCATGACAAGCTGATGCAGATCGTTTTGCGGGAAGCGGACCGCCTGAGTTCCCTTGTTACTGAATTTCTAATGTTTTCAAAGCCTCAGATCGGTAAATTGCAGGATGTCAGGATAGACAATGCAATAGAAGAGGTGGTATCCCTTTTCCGGACAGACCCGTCCTTTCAAAACAGGATCGCAATTGAAACGTCGCTGGATGCGAGGCATTACATTCAGATCGATCCGGAGCACGCAAGGCAGGTGATCTGGAACCTTTTGAACAATGCGGCCGAAGCCATCGACGGCGATGGCAAAATTATCATTTCCCTGTCCCTTGCAGGAAAAGAATATGTAAAAATAACGGTTCACGATGACGGGGGAGGCATTTCCCCGGAAAATATCGATTCGATATTCGATCCCTTCTTTTCAACAAAGCCCCGGGGAACAGGGCTTGGCCTGTCAATCGTTCAGCAGATCATAGGGCTGTATGGGGGGTTGATAGATATCGAGTCTGAATGCGGCAAGGGCACCAAGGTCATACTGAAATTTAAAAGCTCCCCTTATCCAGGCAAATTCTGATTATATCGTCACCTTTTCATTCCCTGGTTGGCAAAATGGTTTCCGCCGGCGTGCCGGGTGTGGCATCATGCCCCTGAAAGCTTGACATTGTCTGGTATATAAGATAGCAAGGGCCTTTAATTGCCAAATAAAGAGAGCCATTACCGGCAGGGTGAAACGCATCCGAAAACCGTGAAAGAAACCCCCGGGATATCATACAGGAGTATCGTGTAAAATGGATCAGCCAAAAGATGTGATTGAAAAACGCCGCGAGAAGATTGACGCATTGAAGGACGCCGGTATCGAGCTTTTTCCGAACGATTTTCGGGTAACCCACACGGTGGAAGGCGTTTTTGATGCCATATCCGGGATCGGCTCCGATGATCCGGAAAACAAAGCCCGTGAAGAAGCCCTTTTCGAAAAAACAGGCATCATTGCCATGGCAGGACGGATCATGGCAATCAACCGATTCGGGAAGTCATCGTTTATACGGCTGAGGGATCGCACCGGGCAGATGCAGGCATACATTCGGCAGGACAAGGTCGGCGAAGAGGCCTACGCCTTGTTCAAAAAACTCGATATCGGCGATATTATCGGCGTAAAAGGAGCCCTGTTTGCCACGAAAACCGGCGAGATGACAATCCTTGCGGAAGATTTCAGGCTTCTGGCAAAGTCATACCGCCCGTTGCCGGAAAAATTCCACGGTCTGAAGGACCCGGAAAAACGCTATCGCCAGCGATATTTGGATCTTGTTATGAATCCGGATACCAGGGAGCTTTTTATTAAGAGGACCCGGCTGATGGCGTCCATCCGAAGATTTCTTGCCGAAAAGGATTTCATGGAAGTGGAAACCCCCATGATGCAGGTAATACCGGGAGGCGCCGATGCCCGTCCGTTCAAAACGTATCACAATGCCCTGGGCATGGATCTCTACCTGCGCATCGCACCGGAACTATACCTGAAGCGGCTGGTGGTGGGCGGTTTTGAACGGGTATTTGAGATTAACCGCAATTTCCGGAACGAAGGCATATCCACCCAGCATAATCCGGAATTCACCATGCTTGAGTTTTACCAGGCCTATGCCACTTACGGGGACTTGATGTCCCTTACGGAAGAGATGTTTTCCCGGGTGGCAATGGACGTCTGCGGCACCACACGGATACAATACCAGGGCATGGATATCGATTTCGGCGGAAAATGGCGCCGGATGCCCCTGCTGGAGGCGGTGGCATCTGTAGGGGACGTCCCCCACGAAGTGACCGGCGACATGCAAAAGCTAACGGCGTTTGCCATGGACAGGGGGATCCGGACAAAGGGGCTGGACGGCACTCCGGTGAGCAGGGGAAAGCTGATCACGAAAATTTTCGACCACCTGGTGGAGCCGCACCTGGTGCAGCCGACATTCATTACACAATACCCGTTGGACGTTTCTCCCCTTTCGCGGAGAAACCGGGAAAATCCGTATATTGCTGATCGTTTTGAACTTTTTATCGCCGGCAGGGAAATCGCAAACGGGTTTTCCGAGCTCAACGACCCAGTTGATCAGAAGCAGCGGTTTTTACAGCAGATACAGAACAAGGAACTGGAAGAAGGCGCTGTTTACACGGTGGATGAGGATTATATAGAAGCGCTGGAGTACGGTATGCCTCCCGCTGCCGGGGAAGGTGTGGGAATTGACCGGCTGGCGATGCTGTTGACGGATTCCCCTTCCATACGCGATGTCATTTTGTTTCCGCATTTGAAGCCCGCAGACAGAAAATAGTATCGGGACAAAAAAGGATTTCGGCCGGGCGTAAAGCAGCCTCTGCAAACGGGGTGCGCCCAGCCTCAAAATGAAGGCTAATAGATAGTAAAGGATGAAAATGCCTTTCGAATATTTTATCGGCGGCCGCTATTTGAAGTCCAGGCAGAAGCAGGGCTTCATCTCTTTTATCAGCGTGCTTTCCATGGCCGGGGTCACGGTGGGGGTAATGGCGCTTATCATGGTCATTGCCGTTATGTCCGGTGCCGAATCCTTCTTCAAATCAAAGATCCTGGGGGTAGAGCCACACATTGTCGTCCGGCAGCAGGGGGACCGGTTTGAAAATTATCGCGAGGTAATCGACAGGATTGAATCGGAAATCGATGTCCGGTCGGTGATTCCCTTTATGGAATCGCAGGTGATGCTCCGCTCGGCCAGGGGGATGTCCGGGGCGATGCTTCGCGGGTTGGACCCGGCTATTGATGGCTCGGAAATAATGGGGGTTTCCAGGGTAGATCTGGAAATGAAACTGGTGCCGGGAAAAGAGGAAGCGGACGGCTATGGTGTGCCGGGCATCATTATCGGGAAACACCTGGCGGATCGTCTGGGTGTCCGGGAAGGGGACACCATATATCTGATTTCCCAGCGCGGCATACTGTCTCCGGCAGGACATATGCCGGCAATGAGCCGGTTTGAGATCACGGGGGTATTTACGTCCGGTTTTCATGAATATGACGCGTCCCTTGCCTATATTCACCTGGAAGCCGCGCAGAATCTTTTAAAAACCGGGGACAGCGTATCAGGGCTGGGCGTCAAAATTAACGACATTTACCATGCGGATGAGATTTCCCGCCAGATACAGGAAGCACTTGGATTCCCATACTGGTCCATCGATTGGATGGAGTTGAACCGGAATTTTTTCCAGGCGCTGAAACTGGAAAAAGAGGTGATGTTTATTATTCTGACGCTCATTATACTGGTCGCCGCATTCAATATCGCAAGCACCCTCATTATGCTTGTGATGAGCAAAACCAGGGATATCGCCATATTGAAGGCCATGGGCGCAACCGATGCAAGCATCCGCAAGATATTCGTATTTAAAGGAATGATCATCGGCGCCATCGGCACCTTTTTGGGGACCGTTCTAGGCATTTCAGGGAGCCTGCTGCTGAAGCATTATAAATTTATTGAACTTCCCGGGGATGTCTATTATTTTACCGCCCTTCCGGTGCAGCTCGAATTTCTGGATATCGCCACCATCATCGGGGCGGCGATGGTCATCTGTTTTCTGGCAACCCTGTATCCGGCGCACAAGGCATCCCGCTTAAACCCCGTGGAGGCGCTTCGGTATGGATGATACCAATAAGAGGAACATGAACGTCACGGGAGTAAAGGGAGCAAAAGCCGCCGGACCGGAGAGCGAACCACTTATCCGCCTGGAAGGGATATCCAAAGGGTTTGAATATGACAGCAGCCCCATTCAGATTTTAAAAGATGCTTCCCTTTCCATACAGCAGGGGGAGTCCATCGCGGTCGTCGGGGAATCGGGAATCGGCAAATCCACGCTGCTTCACATTTTAGGCACCCTGGACAAACCGGACAGCGGACAGTTTTTCTTCCGGGGCAAAAATGTTTTTGACATGGAAAAAACCCGGCTGGCAAGCTTCAGGAATACAACCATCGGTTTTGTTTTCCAGTTTCACTACCTGCTTGCCGAGTTTACCTCCCTGGAAAATGTCATGATGCCGGGATTGATTGCCGGAATGCCCAAAAACAGGATCAAGCCGGAAGCCGAAGCGATCCTGGTCCGGGTCGGCCTGAAAGAGCGCCTTTCACACCGGGTGAACGATCTGTCCGGAGGGGAGCAGCAGCGGGTTGCACTGGCCCGCGCCCTCGTACTGAAACCCCGGATTCTTTTGGCAGATGAGCCGACCGGCAATCTGGATATCAGAAATTCAATCCAGGTTCATGATTTTTTGATGCAGTTGAACGAGGAAATGCAGATGACAATGGTTGTCGTCACCCATAACATGAAGCTGGCAAGGTGCATGCAAAGATGCATGACCATACAGGACGGAAAGCTCGTGGATATGGACAATAAATAAATCAAGCAGGCGAATATTTATGTTTTTTCGTGTTGGATTGTTGCTGGTGTTTTGCACGGCATTGTTCTGCGGGGTTGCTGCCGCATCGGAAGCGGAGATCGTGAAGTCCGTGGTTATAGAAGGAAACCAGCGGATAGAAGATGCCGCCATTGCCAGGGTTTTGCAGACCGAACCGGGGGACGTCTACAATGCCGACGCCTTGTCCGAAGACCTCAAGGCGATTTATGAAATGGGGTATTTTGACGATGTCGAGGTGCTTCACGATCGGGAAGAAGACGGGCATACCGTTATCTTCAGGGTCAAGGAAAAGCCCACGGTAAGAGAAATCAAGTTTTCCGGAAACAGGGTTTACAAAGACGAAGACTTGATGGATAGTATTGATATTTCAACCGGTTCTATTTTGAACATTTACCG
>JAABUA010000065.1 GCA_011389515.1 Desulfobacteraceae bacterium | reverse complement strand
AAAGAGAAAAAAGACCGAAGCCTTGCATCCGCCACCGCACCGCCCCACGGACTGTTCCTCCACAGCGTTCACTACGACCCTGAATGACCGACCACCGACCACCGCCTACCGACCACCGACTATGCCTTCTCCAGATCCTTTACACCCGACAGAACGGTATCAAACAGTTCCCGGATGTCACTTTCCTCCAGACATGAAAATGCGACCCGCAAATCCGTATCTCCCAGGGAAATGAGCCCGATACCGTATTTGTCCAAAAGATGTACCCGAAGTTTTTCCGCATTGACGGTTTTCAGCCGGATACACATGAAATAGCCGGAATTAAAGGGATACACATCCCAGGCCGGGTCGTATTTATCGTCTGCCAGAACGGCTTTAACCGCTTTGGCCCTGCGGCTCATGAGGTCGAACTTTTCCTGCTTCTGGGCATGATACGCGGGGTCGAGCAAGGATTTCAATACAATGGTCTGGCTCAAATGACTGCAGTTGGAGATATTTCCCCGTACGCACCCGGCGGTTTTTCTTTCCAGCGCGTCATAGAAAAGCGCGGGATCATTTCCGGCCGGACACCCATAGGTGACAAAACCGACACGCAATCCCCACACGTAATTCTCCTTGGTGGCGCCATCGAGCTTTATTGCCAGAAGCCTTTCATGCCTGTCTATCAGCCGCGAAAAAATTGATTCCTTTAAAATGCCCTCCTCATAGACGAGCCCAAAATACGCATCGTCGCAAACCGCGATCACATTTGTCCCGCTTTCGGCAATCCCGGTTAACACGTCTGCGATTCGGTCCGCTTCCTTTTCGGTTACCGTATATCCGGTCGGGTTGTGTGGAAAATTGAGCAGCACGATGATCTTGTCCCGTTTTTGGGCTTCCGCCGCAAGTGATGCGGCAAGCGCATCCACGTCATACCCGCCCTCCTTTGTAAACAGCCGGTACTGCCGTATAACCGCTTTTTTCCGAACGGAAAGAATCATGTTGTAGTTGCCCCACATCATATCAGGAAGCAGCACCACATCTTCCGGATCGATCCAGATATCTGCCACAAGGCTGATGGAATGGGTAATCCCGTTTGCGACAACCGGGAGGGAAATGGTTTTGCCCGCCAGGGACGAGTTTTTTCCGTACAGGGCATCACGCCATTTTGCCCTCAGCTCCGGAAGGCCGTATGACGGCGCATATGTCAGGGATTCTTCCGGCTCCATTCCGTAAATGGAATCCATGACCGACTGCAGCACCATGGGCCTACCCGCTTCTTTTGCAATGCCAATGGTGGCGTTCAACCGGTGGGCCTTTTCCTTTGCCTCTGCGCTCTGGGCGAGAATTCCCTTGGGAAAAAACAGGTTCTTCCCGACATCGGAGAGCATTTCCAGGATATGGGGGTTCGCTTTTACAATAATTTCGTTCAACTGGGAAGCCAGAGGGTTCATGTTCCAAAATCCTCCAAAATGTGGGTTGCCAAAGGGCGGATCTACATCATAATGACGCGCCGTTTTTATCGAACCATTTTTTATCGCAGTGTTTTTTTATATGGCAATATCGATAAAAGTCAAGAAAGTTGTGGTTTTTTTACCAAATCAGTCCTGTTTTCTGCATAATACCAACCCTTCCGATAAAAAATTCATTTTACTTGTCGGGCAAACTTTAGTAAATCAAATTGTTCGAATCCGCTGGGGGGATCTGTTTTCCACGGTACTGTTCCGACTCCGGCGTATCAGCCGGAACAAATGCTGGTAAATAATCGCCAGGGGCAGGAACGTACGGCGTATTTTGATCACTGCGACGCAATTGCATCGCTAAATGGATATTCATGAAAAACCTGTTGCTATTGTTTTTTTTTCGCTTTGCAGCCAAAGGATGGCTGCCCGCACACTGGTTTGAGCCAAACCTGCCGCCGGAAGAAACGCGCGCTGCGCGGACGGGTCGCCTCCATATGGAGATCGTCACCCACTGCTGGAACTATTCCCATTTCCTGGTATATCAGCTAAGCTCGCTGGTGCTGTTCCCCCCCGAAGACATCGATATCACCATGACGGTTTTTTACTGCCCCGAAGACAGAAAAACCGTTCGACTGCTGGAATTCTTTTCCCGCCAGGATGTTCCGGGTATCACATGGAACTGGCGGCCGCTGCCCAGGCAGCAGCTTTTTCGCAGGGGTATCGGCCGCAATATGGCGGCGCTTGAAACAAAGGCCGACTGGGTCTGGTTCACCGATTGTGACCTGATCTTCAGGAATGGGTGCCTGAACGCACTGGCGAAGCTCCTGCAGGCGCGACGAGATGCGCTTGTATTCCCCGAAGAAGAGCGGTGTACTGACCTTCTATCCGGGGACAATCCCATGCTGGTGGCTGGCGAGGAGAAACCCCGCCTGCTGGATATTGATCCCGGGATCTTCACCAGCCACTTTCCGGGAAAAGCTACCGGCCCCCTTCAGATTGCCCATGGTGACGTTTGCCGCGCCGTCGGATACTGCCGGTCGATAAAACTGTATCAAACACCTTCGGAAGACTGGAGTAAAGCCCACGAGGACAGGGCTTTCCGCTGGCTGCTGAATACCCGGGGAAACCCCCTGCCCGTTCCCGGGGTGTACCGGGTGCGGCATATATCAAAGGGCAGATATACCGGGACCGGAACCAATACCCGGCTCCGCACGTTTATCCGAATGATTCAGTCAAAATTCCGGGATTATTAGAATTTATCTCAAAATTGTCTTTTGGCTCTTTTGTTGGTTAATCGAAATCGAAAGTGAAGAACAGGTCACTTGGACACGAAAAGCTTGGTGGATTTGAAAAAACCGATTTCGATTTCGATTTCGATTGCGAAAAACGCAACTGGCTGCGTGCCTGCGAGAGGGTTACAGGTTTTGAAAGGAAAAAATGGTGACAAGTAAAAGGGGCCGGCAGGATTTTGCAGCAGCAGTTGAAAAACGAATGCCGCTGCTCTTTCTGATATGGCTCCTGATCAGTGTGCTTGGACCCCATCAGGACCTGTATAAAATCTTTTTTCACGCCGTTGTTATTCCGGCGATTCTGATACTGCTTCTTACCGGCCGGGCCGGCTTTACATGGCGGGATCCGGTGCTGCTGCTCGCACTTATTTGGGCCGCCTATTCATCGATCAGCACCTTTATCGTTGGCCAGGGCCCCTTGGCGGACCATATCCGGGCCTTCCGATGGGGGGTTGAAACGTTCTTCTGCCTGATGGCCTATTATATCTGGCTGCCTTCCGTTCTGGCCAGGCCGTACTGGTGGGGACGGAATTTTATTCTTCTCGCACTTCTTGGCGCCACCGGCGGGTTCCTGCTGCTTGCTGCCGGCCTGATCGAAGGAAGGCTATCCGGTTTGGGCGCACTTCACAACCCTATCCAGGCCTCCTCGATTCTGCTTGTCTATCTGGCGATCGGCCACTTCCTTTTTTTTACTTACCAGCCGGCTTCTCGCAAACCGGCAGACAAATCAGCGGTATGGCTGATGATATTGTCCTGCATAGCGGTTACGCTTTTTGTTCTTATGAGCCAGAGCCGCGCCCCAATAATGGCGACAGCCGTTTTTCTTTTCTTTCTGGGCTGCTGGACGCTGTTACGCAGCGGACTGCTGAAAGCGGGGCTGGTGATGTTAGGGGGAGCCGGACTGGTTATTGGCCTGCTGGCAGCGGTCTACGGCCTTGATCATTATAATGAACTGCTGCTCATGCGGGGAAGTTCTTACCGGTTTGACATATGGAAAGGCTACCTCATGTACCCGCCCGATTCCTGGATTTTCGGTTTTGGCGCCGGTACCGACCCGGCGCAGCTGGATGCCGCAAAGGAATTCTGGATTCCGTCTCAAACGCCGGTTACCCATGCGCACAATATCTGGCTTGGCACCCTGGTCGAAAACGGAATTATCGGGCTTGGATTCCTTGTTGGCATTGCCGCCCTGCTTGTAAAAAGCGTCTTTGCATATTCTGCAACCTGCCGGGAACGCATGGGACTGTTGATGCTTCTGCTGCTTGTCTTCCTGCTGACCCTGACCGGAGAACATACGCTAATCATTTCCGCCAAGGCCATCTGGCTTTTTGGCTGGCTGCCATTGCTTTTTGTCTGGATTTACTGTTCTAAACGAATTGACAATGCATCACAATGAAAACACGGTATTCTCACGATTTTGCAATAGACGATGGTACCCTCGCTTTTCTATCCATCCGAACAAATCCTGGCGCCAAAGATGCGCTGAATTTTCCACAAAAAGCATTCCCGGGAGCAGGCTGTCCGGCGCTTTTTCAAAAAAAGGAACAAGGGCGATATCTTCCGCTCCTTCTATATCGATTTTCAACGCGTCAATGGCGTTTATGGAATGCTCCTGCAGAACATCCAGCAATGGACGGCAGTGGATCTCTACTGTTTTGCTTACTGCATTTTGTTTTTTTGGCTTCGCACGATTTTTATCCACGATGCTGCTCGCACCTAAATTTGACCCGTCAACGTTCAGGGTGAATGTTGTTTCCCGGTCGGCCACGCCGATGTTCAACACAATGACTTCCGGTTGACGATCAAAGCCTGCGATATTGGCGCCAAGATTAAAGTTCAACCTTTCCAAAACTTCCGGATTTGGTTCAATTGCAAGAATTTTGCCTTTTTTGCCTGTCATGGCTTTTTGCGCAGTAAGAGTGTAGAGCCCCACATTTGCCCCGATATCTATAAAAATACCGCCTTTTTCAAGCGCTCTCGACAGAAGTTTTCTTTCCTGCCAGTCGTACCGCCATGGTGTAAATACAAACTTTTTCTCGGAATAATTGTCAATAAATCGGCAACGCAGCTTCATCCCGTCAACACAAATATCAACAGGCAGTATTGATTTCCTCTTAATAATTGCCTTTCGGACAATCGGTGCCAGCAGTCGGCTGCTCAAGGGTCCATTCGGCTTATGGCATAAACGAATAAGCAATTGCCATATCCTACCAGGATTTCTTGCGCCAAAATTATCGGGCATGTTCGTACTCATTTTTCTGTAAAGAGATTCATAAAAAAATGCACAATCGTCTGCATTTACCTAGAAAGACGCGCCCCCATCACTTTATCAGCCGCCTCAGACTGACTTCAAGCTGATTGAGCATCTTGAGCCATTTTAATCCGGTCAGTGGGTTATATACCCATGGCTTGATTGGCTCTTTTCCCCTGCAGGAGAGAAAGTCTTCGGCAACAGGCAAAACAGAAGCACTTCTTGACTTTAGCATATGGAGCTTTTCCGAATCCATCATCCGATATGGATAGTAGCCGCAGCGGCGTTTCTTTTCTGCCAGTTTCAGGGCGAATGTTTTTTTTTTGCCGCGGTATGCCGGAACTTCCGGCAGCCACATGGCAAACGGCGCAAAAAGATATCCCATCGGGATAAAATGTTTTTTCGCAAGCCGGTTATTGTCCGGCTCGGAAGCGCCAAACCGCCACCCCGCGTCAAGCAGACGAGCCGGCCTTGTTACCAGAAGCGCGGAAAAGTAGCATCCGGCGCTGCGTTTTATCGAATCCCGAAAGTAAAGGTTCAATGAAGGATTATAGTTGTACGAGGCGCCCTGTTTCAGGTTAACCGCCTTAATAAAGCATGGATGAAGAAACCCGAGTTGTAAATTCCGGTCAAACGCAGCGTTCATCCCCTCGATATCTTCTGCTGAAACCGGGCGAACCAGCTGGGTGTCATCCTGCAGAAAACAGAGAAGCGCTTCGTTGCGGCAATATTCCAGTGCGGACTGCATATTGCCGTAAAGTCCACCAAGGCGGTGGTACGACCTGTGTCCGGGCCGGATGACGTTGTATTTTTCCCCCATATCCTTCAGGATTTCTACCGTTTCCGCATCGTCACTGTCATCATCAAATACCACGATCTTTGATTCAGGAGAACAGGATTCGATTGACGCAATGCAGTTTTTCAGATAATTGCCGCGGTTGAAGGAAAAAATACAGATGCAAAGGCTCATGGGTGATCTGCTCGCTTGATAAGGATGTTGAAGGATACGGGCCTGCCTTTGGCATTGGATTCTGTAGCAAGGTTCGGATTTTATGTAAAGCCATTTTTATATCGCCCGCGGAAGGGGCCCCTTTTCAATCCTGAAATGAAAAAAGGAATGCATTTTGAGGAAGAACGCTGTAAAATACGCATTTACAAATCTTTGCATTTATCAATAGACATGATGATCAGGAAGACCTCGTAGGGCTCACATTTTGTGTGAATATTTATCGTGTCTATACAAGAATAAAAAAATCAGTAAATTCGGCGCCGCATAAAGCATATCCAGGAACCAATGATGAACAGGGCTTTCAACAAAATTATCAGGAACCGGATAACCATACCCTTAACGCCATTTTACAGGCAATTTCCCTATAAGGGGAAGGTTTCGATCAACAGCGCCGATTCCCGGGGTTGTGTTGACACGGAATTGGGTTTTTTTTATAACCGCATCCCAAAGGCGGCCAACTCCACTGTTGTCACAAACCTGGCACGGCTCAAGTTTGACCGGGAGATACCGCCAAAGACCGCGAAAAAGATGTTCAGAACGCCCTCTGCATTATACGCGAAGGAAGTATCGCAGTTTTCATCGCTGTTTACATTCACGGTGGTTCGAAACCCCTACACCCGGACCTTGTCGGCCTATCTGGACAAGGTGGAGCGCCGCGCCCTGAAAAACAACAAAGAAACCTCTTTCAGAGATTTTCTGCAATCCCTGGAAGACGGCGAACTGTATTCCAATGCGCACTGGGCTCCCCAAAGCGCATTATTGCTGATGCCGGCAGATCAGTTCGATTTTATCGGCAAAGTCGAAACGTTGGAAACCGATCTACCCTTCATTAAAGAAAAAATCCAGGGAAAGTGTCCGGAAGAGCCGATCAGGTCAATTCTGAGCAATGCAACAGGCGCAAGCAGAAAACTCCAGGCCTATTATGATGATCAAACGGCTGAGATGGTGCGCAATTTGTACCGGAGCGACTTTGAAACATTTGCTTACCCCGAGCAGCTGCCCCTCCCGGCCGACAACCCTTCTGAAACAGGAAAGCCGGGATCATGAGGCTTTCAGTCATATTAACCACGTATAATGCACCGGCGTGGCTGGAAAAAGTCCTGTGGGGATACAGTGTCCAGAGACATGACAACTTTGAACTGATTATCGGGGATGACGGTTCAACGGATGACACAAGGCAGCTTATCGACCGGATACGCCTTGCAACCGGACTGTCGATTCGGCATATCTGGCAGGAGGACAAGGGATTTTGCAAATGCCGGATCCTGAATAAGGCCATCCTGGCAGCCGCATCTGAATACCTGGTGTTCTCAGACGGCGACTGTATTCCGCGAAATGATTTTCTGGAAATCCATGCCAGTGAAGCCCGGCCCGGACACTATCTTTCCGGCGGGTATCACAAGCTGCCCATGAGCACGAGCAATGCAATCACCAGGGAAGACATCCTGACCGGACGATGCTTTGACCTGAAATGGCTAAAAGCCAACGGCTTGAAAAGCAGCCTCAAGAACAGCAAGTTGACAGCGACATACAGACGGGCGCGGCTGTTAAACGCCCTGACCCCGACCCGCTGCAACTTCAAGGGATCCAACGGCTCCGTATGGAAAAAGGACGTTCTTGCGGTAAACGGTTTTGACGAGCGCATGTCCTGGGGGGGAGAAGATCGGGAGTTCGGGGTACGGCTGACCAATTCGGCCGTCCGCCCCAAACATGTACGCTACAATGCCATTGTCATCCACCTGGACCACACGCGGGACTACAAAGACGCGAACATGGTAAAATCAAACAAGAAACTGCGGGTGTATAATGCACGGAACGGGGTCATCCGCACAGAACACGGCATTTCAGAACTCCCGGAATATCATGCTCAGCCGGAATATCATGCTCAGAATGTATAGTTCATCAGCCGTATTTCATCGGCAAAAAGTTCAGCAACCCGGTCACGCTGCCGGGGAGTAAATATCTCCCGGTAGTGGCGCCTGTCTTTCCGGTGTCCCGCCTTGGCGCCGGGAAGCGTTAGCGGCTCGGGAATACCCAGCGCCAGCCGGACGGCCTCCAGGTCCTCCGATAGATTTTCATATTTTAAGATACGCTGCACCTGCACTTTCCCGCAGGTGGTATAAAGCTTGTACCCCTTGCGCTGCAGGGAACGGACATGCCGTGACTCCAGAAATTCATCCAGCGTTGGCCACATATCCCGGGAGACATCCCGGAAGCGCCAGAAATATTGGGAAATCACCCTGTCCCAGGGATTGCGGGCAACACAAAAACGGTGGTAATTCTCCCAAATTTCCGGATCAAGCCGGCGCTTCAGCTTCCGTGCGGGGATATGGTTGTAGAAATACTGTTTCTCTTTGCCGTGAAATAAATATCTGAACCAGTCTGAAGGACCATATTGCCTTTTTCCCGCAGGGTATTTCCGTGACGCGCACCCTCCCACGGAATGCCGTATGACTTCGTCATCCCGGGAAACCGGTGTGATAATATCTTCCGGGCCGCAATAACGGGAAAGCGCAATCTCGATGGAGGTACCCGCCGTTTTACTGGTTTTCAGAAAAATATACCGATACTTGTGGGACACAATCATGGACAGGTTTTCCGGATGGTTACATCAGTTTTCGGGAAGAGAAGAAATGAAAGAGCTTTTTTACCCGGCTCTTTTTGCGATATTTTTTCTTGTTTACATTTTTGATGTCGCGCACTGCTTCCCGAATTGTATCCCGGTCCCCCGTCAACCCGGCTTTTTGCATAAATCCAAAAAAATCCTGCTCCAGGTATTCCACCCGAACGTGCGTCCAGTTGCTCCGGTTTTTAAGAAAGTACCTGACATTTTCATCCACTGTTTCCACAAACAGATGGCAGCTTTTCCGTGCAGTATCCATATCCGGCTTTTTCGGATTCATCAGGATGCCGTGATAAAACGCCCGTGTAATCGACACCGTTAAATGCCAGCGCATCAGGTAGCTTTCAACCACCTTGTCCCTGTCTCGTGTCAAATGCACATAGAAAGTGTTTTTATCCGAATACCGGTGATCCAGGCCGCCAAGAAACCATACCAGCCGGTTGTCCACTTCCACATGGTTGTCCGGATACTCCAGCCGAAAGGCGATTTTGCCGCCATTGGTTTCATGGCCGGCCGTCATGCCGTCCAGGTGCCTGCACGCATATGCGAAGGTTTTGGATGCGGCTCGTCCGGTGGTGAGGACAAATACTCTCATTTTCTTTCCTGACAGGGCTTTCTCTTTTTTGGTTTTCGCTTTCTGACAAACCGTTTGATTTTCAGGCCGCAAGCCGTTACATTACATCCGTCCAACAAAACGGCTTTTTACGACGCCATCAAGGCTGATGAAATCGTAAAAAGTCATAATATACGCAACAGATGGCTAGGTTAAAAGTGCCATATACAAGGCGTAGCAATTTTTCATACGCGAAAGCATACATGTGGTATGTTGAGCGGATGAAAAATGGCTACAACGCAGTAGATGGGACTTTTAACGACGCCATCAAGGCTGTATACATAACAGATGTGTCAAAGCAACGCAAAAAAAAATCAGGCAGGCACAACCGGAGTTGAGATCGGATCTTTCCGGTCTTTTTCGGATGCCTGGGAGCAGGCGCTGGTCCGGGAGCTTCAAAAGCCTCCCGAAGCGGCACAAAACCGGCTTGCGGGCCGCATGCGCCCCCACGTCTTTGAATGTGAAGACTTCGGACGGGTAGTCATCAAGCATTATTTCCGGGGCGGAATCCTTCGCCATGTGAACCGCCGCACGTACGTAAAAACCGGGAAAACCAGGAGCCACGCGGAATTTGACATTCTGCGCCATGTCCGCACAATCGGCATAAACGCACCAATGCCGGTCGCTTTTGCATCAAAAACATTTGGACGGATCTTTTATCACGCATGGCTGGTAACAAAGGAAATTCCCGACGCCCAAACACTTGCGGACCTTTCACGATCCTTCCCCGGGCGTGCGGAGGCGGTGCTGCCGGAAACAGCAACGCAGATAAACACCCTGATACAAAATGGCGTCCTTCACGTGGATTTGCATCCGGGAAATATTCTGGTAGATGCGGAAGACCGGATTTACGTGATCGATTTCGACAAGGCAGAAATTGGCGGCAAAAACGAAGCCGCCCTTGCCGGATATTACCTGCGTCGCTGGGAGCGCGCCGTGTTCAAGCACGGATTGCCGCTTTTCCTGGAGGAACAAATAAAAAAGGCAGTGCGGAACGGATGATTTTTTATCAAACGCACCGCACTAAAAACGTTACTTGCCGCGCCGCTTTGAGGCCTTGATCGGATTCAACTTCACCTTTGCATCCACAACGGCATTCTGTACATGCGTTGCCAGATTGCAGCTACCGTTCTTCCATTTCATGGACGGGTCCGGAAATGCCGCACAGAACCAGCCGGTTTCATGCTGTTCGCTCCGGTTGCATCCACTGCATGCCTCGATGATTTCCGCACAGGAGCCGCCATTATAGGAACAGCCCTGGGCAGTCATAAATGTACACTTTTTCCCCTTGCGGGTGGTTTCACATACCAACATGTTACACTACCTCCTTGAATTTCATAAAAATAAGGCGCCGTCAACTGTGTCACACGGCGCCGTTTTTTCCTTTGCCCTGCCTTGTAATCCTGCCGGACCTAAAAAAATGCCGCTCGTAAAGCGGCATTGTAGAGTTACCAAATCACCAGCACTTTCGTTGACCTGTTTTTACAGCAAACCATTATTGCTTGTCAATTGTTTTTCGCAGGAAAATAACCATTATTTGCATTCTCGACAGACACATTAATATACCCACTGAATATTTTCCTGTAGGGGCGCCCCTACAGGGTTCTCCTGATCTTTTTATCTGTTGATAACTGCACAGAATAGTAACTATTTTTTTTCATCCGTCAAACGATGTCTTGCTTTTTTCCCCAAAAATTGCAATTTTTCAGTGATACAATTGGAAAAAAACAAACGCCCCGCCGTGACGCACGCATAAAAAATCACGGAACAAGCCATAGTGCATATCAATTTCCGGGCAATTCCGGTGAAAAGGTGATAATTAAAACAATGATTGATAAAAGCATAGCGCAGGCCATAGAAGTGCTCAAAACCGAAGCGGAAAGCATTTTAAAGCTGACCGAACGGATCGACGACAATTTTGCCCGGGCGGTGGATATCATTTTCCAGTCCCGGGGACGGCTGATTATCGCCGGTATCGGTAAATCCGGTCTTATCGGCCGAAAAATCGCAGCCACCCTCAATTCAACCGGTACCAGGGCGATCTTTCTTCATCCTGTGGAAGCCATGCACGGTGATCTCGGCATTTTGTCCGACAACGACGTGTTCCTTGCCATTTCCAACAGCGGGGAAACCGATGAGCTGAACATCCTTTTGCCGAGCATCCGCAGTATCGGCTGTCCGATTATTGCGTTTACCGGCAATCTGATGTCAACTTTGGCAAAACAAAGCGACCTGGTCATCGACGTGAATGTGGAAAAAGAGGCCTGCCCCATGGGGCTCGCTCCCACGAGCAGCACCACCGCGCAACTGGCCATGGGAGACGCGCTTGCAGTGGTATTGATCAACCGAAGACAATTCAAAAGCAGCGATTTTCAAAAATTCCATCCCGGCGGGCAGCTGGGCCGGCGCCTGTCATTTAAGGCAAAGGACATCATGTACACCGGTGATGCCATACCCATGGTTTCCGTTGGTACCATCATGGATCAGGCCCTTGACATCATGAACGAAAAGCGCCTGGGCGTACTCTTTGTCACGGGTGAAAACCGGAAAATCAAGGGCATAATCACGGACGGCGATATTAGGAGACTGGTCGTCGGCAGGGCGGTTATCCATGATCAGCCGGTTGAAACGCTGATGACAAAAAACCCCAGGACGCTGTTGCCGGAAACACCGCTTTATGAAGCGCTAAACATAATGGAAGCCCATCAGATCACCGTGATGCCGGTGGTCGAAACCAATGGCGAGCTGGTCGGAACGGTTCACCTGCATGATATTTTAGGCAAGGGCGCGGTAAAGTTCAACGGCGTATAATACAACCAACCAAAAATTTAATTTTACAGGATATATATAATGCTGATCGAAGATTTCGAGGTACTTGATACCACCATAGACACCCTTGGAGAACCCCGGATCGACTCTCCGATTCTCAAAGAACTGCTTGGCGCAGACGAGCGGATTTTCAAAAATGAAAATGAAAAGGTCCTGGTACAGGTTGATCCGGAAAAGATCATGGAAATGATCAAGGCCGGAAAAACGCCCCCCGCCTTCGAACAGGCGGGCCCCAGAAAAAAAATCTTTTTCGACCCCAGCAAGCTCAAATGCGCCGTGACCACCTGCGGCGGGCTCTGCCCGGGCCTAAACAACATCATCCGCTCCATCGTGCTCGAGCTCCACTACATCTACGGGGTACGGCACATTTACGGCTTTCCGTACGGTCTTCAGGGTTTTATCCCGAAATACCGCCACGAAGTTATCGAGCTTACGCCGGCACGGGTGGTCAACATTCATGAAATGGGCGGTACCATCCTGGGTTCCTCCCGGGGCCCCCAGGATATTGACGCCATCGTTGACTGCCTGGAAAGAATGAATATCGGTATTCTTTTTATGATTGGCGGGGACGGCACCCTGATGGCGGCATCCATCATCAACAAGACCATTAATAAACGGGGCCTGAAAATCAGCGTCATATGCATTCCCAAAACCATTGACAACGACATCCACCTGGTTTCCAAATCGTTTGGATTCGACTCTGCCGTGGACATTGCCACTGCGGCCGTAAAAGGTGCGCACAAGGAGGCCGAAGGGTATCCCAACGGCATCGGTCTCATCAAGCTCATGGGGCGCTATTCCGGATTTATCGCGGCCACAACCGCGCTCGCCCAGCAGGACGTCAACTTCGTGCTGATTCCGGAAATCGATTTCGATCTGGAAGGGGAAAACGGGCTGCTCAAAAAGCTGCAGGAACGCCTCGATAAGCGGAAACACGCTGTTATCCTCATTGCGGAGGGGGCCGGACAGAAATTTTTCGAAAAATATGAAAAGCAGTACGATGCATCCGGGAACATCAAGCTCCATGACATCGGCCTGTACCTCAAAGACCGCATCAATGGGTACTTTAAAGAGCAGAACATGGAAATCTCGCTCAAATACATCGACCCGAGCTACATGATAAGAAGCCTGCCCGCCAACTCGAACGACCATGTTTACTGCACGTTTTTGGGGCGCGACGCCGTGCATGCCGGCATTGCCGGCAAGACCGACATGATCGTGGGACACTGGAACAATCATTTTGTGCACGTGCCGGTCGGGCTGACTGCCGGAAAAAGAAAGCAGGTCAATCCGGGCGGGAAACTCTGGCAGACGGTACTGGAAGCCACCGGCCAGGGGAGTCTGGTAAACAGCTGAATGCCGTGCCCCTGGGGGTTTATTTCCGGATTTCCGAAAACCCTCCGCGGACAACCTCCAGCAGGTATAAGTCCTTGACGGCATCGCCGGTTTCATCAAACACGGTACTGCCGGTCACTCCGTCAAAGGGGGGCATGGTCAAAAGGGCATTCTTCACGGCCACGCGGTTGTCGATTCCCGGTGTTGTGATTACCTCGAAAAGCATGCGTGCCGAGTCGTAGCCCGACGCCTCTATGATTCCGGGCGTATCGCCGTAGATGCCTTCAAACTGTGATACGAACCGGCTTGCCTTTTGACTTTTCCCGTAAAACCCTTCCGGAACGACCACCTTCCTGAGCTGACGGCCGGCAATGTCGATAAGTCGCTGGGAATGCCACAGGTTGGTGCCGAGCAGATACGCGTCGCTGATGTCATAATAGCGCAGCTGCGGAATGATCAATCCGGCTACCGCCGGGCGATCCGGAATGAAAACCGCGTCAAAATCGACAATCGCCTTGTCCTCGTCAACCTCTGTTTCATCCCATGGGTCTTCCCCGACCGCTGCGTTTTCTGCAAGCACACGCACAAGGCCGGGCAGCTCCCCGTCCACATTTTCCAGATCCATTGGAAACAACTGCCGGTTCACCGGGAGTACTCTTCCTTTCAAGCTTTCCGGAACATCATAGTACAATCCCACGAGTTTTTTGATGGGATCTGAAAAATCGGTTTTTTCCGGGTTGTATTTCTCCACCCCTACCACGATCCCGCCATGTTCAATCAACTCATCCCAGAACAGGTGCAGAAACGTCTCCCCGTAGGCTTCATCCGGGTAGAGTATGGCAAACCGCGTAAGACCCAGCGTGCCGGTGGTATAAGAAACCAAAGTCTCCACCTGCATTTTGGGTGTCAGAAAATTTCGAAACACATACTCCCCGGTTTCCTGTATATCGGGCCGCTGACTGAGCGTAATGATTGGTATTCCCATTTTCTGGGCTTCTTTTGCAGCGGCTTCGGCCATGACGATGGGCCCCACAATCGCGGCCACTTTTTTTCCGGAAAGGTCGCGGACGGCCTGTGCCGTCTGTTCCGGATCACCGCCGGTGTCATGCACCAGGATCTCAAGGGGGGGGTCAATGTTATACCGGCCGGAATATTCCGTAAGCGCGAGTTCGATTCCCCGTAAGGCATTTCTCCCGAAGGTGGCATATTGCCCGCTGAGAGGAAGAAGCACCCCGATACGATGCCCTTCGAAATAGGCCATTGATTGCAAATGCGCCAATTTTTCAAAGGCGGCATCGTTAAACGCATGCTCCGGGTATGTTTCCACAAACGCCGACAGGAGGGTTATGGCATCGCCAACTCGCCCGTCATCCGCCATGGTAAGCCCTTTTTGGAAAAGCAGATAACCAGCGGGCGCCCTGCCCTCAAGCGCTGCTATGGCTGCATCCAGATCATCCGGATCCAGGTGCGATGCCGCAGCCATCAAACGCATCCCCGCATGGATACGATCTTCTTCCGGAGCATCTGCAAAGGCTGCCAGAAACAATGAAAAAGCCTCTTGATACGATTCTTTTTCCATGTACGCATCGCCAATGATCCGGCTTACGCGCGCGCGCATGACCCCGGGGAAACGCGAAGCCTCTAAAGTGGACCCATAATCGATCACCGCATCATACCGGTTTTCA
>JAABUA010000064.1 GCA_011389515.1 Desulfobacteraceae bacterium | reverse complement strand
AGAGAAGAGTTTTTGATAACAACCGAAAGCGCTTCCAGCGTTTCAATGTCTTCCGGTACGCCTTTGCCTTCGCAGATTCTCTCCACGATCTGCAGCAGGCGGCGCGTTCCCTCCCTGCACGGGGTACATTTGCCGCAGGATTCTTCCTGGATAAAATCCATGAAAAAACGCGCCATGTCGACCATACAGGTCTGGTCGTCCATCACGATGACGCCGCCGGAGCCCATAATCGCCCCAACCTTGGCAATGGCCTCGAAGTCGACCGTGGTATCCAAGAGGTGTTCCGGCACGCAACCGCCTGACGGCCCGCCAAGCTGCACCGCCTTGAACTTCCGTTTCTTTGGAATGCCGCCGCCGATTTCAAAAATCATCTTCCGAAGCGAAATCCCCATGGGGACTTCCACCAGACCGATGTTGTTCACATCACCGGATATGGCAAAGACCTTGGTCCCCTTGCTGGTTTCCGTTCCTACGGAGGCATACCTTTCCCCGCCATGCAAAATGATCTGCCCGACATTGGCAAGGGTTTCAACGTTGTTCAAAACCGTGGGCCTGTCAAAAAGACCCTTGTGCGCCGGAAATGGCGGCCGTGGCCGGGGCATCCCCCGCTTGCCCTCGATAGAGCGCATCAGGGCCGTTTCCTCGCCGCACACGAATGCTCCCGCTCCCTGGTAAATTTCAAGATCAAAATCAAAGCCGGATCCCAAAATGTCTTTTCCAAGCAAACCGTATTCACGGGCCTGCGTAATGGCCAACTCCAGCCGCTCAAGGGCCAGGGGGTATTCCGTCCGGCAGTATATATACCCTTTACTGGACCCGATTGCCCTTGCCGCGATGATCATGCCTTCCAAAACCGCGTGGGGGTCGGCTTCCAGTATGCTTCTGTCCATGAACGCACCGGGGTCGCCCTCGTCCGCATTGCACAGGGTATACTTTATATCGCTTTGGGCTTTGCTGGCAAATTCCCATTTCACGCCTGCAGGGAATCCGGCTCCGCCACGACCCCGCAAACCGGAAGCTTTTACTTCTTCGATAATCATTTCAGGGGTCATTTCCGTGAGCGCCCTGGCCGCACCGAAATATCCGTCCCGTGCGATATATTCATCAATTTTCTCGGGATCGATATACCCCTTGTTGCGCATCGCCCAGAACAGCTGATTGGAAAAGAAGGGAATGTCATGCATGCGGGGGATTCTTTTTTTCGTGCCGGGATCCTTATAGAGGAGCCGCTCCACGTATTTCCCCTTGATAAGATGTTCCTCCACGATCTCCGGCACATCTTCCGGCTTCAGTTTCTGGTAAAAAACATCTTCGGGCAATACGAGCATAACGGGTCCCACAGCACAGAACCCGTTGCAACCGGTTTCAATGACGCGAACCTCGCCGTCGAGTTCCCGGCGCGTAATTTCAGCGGCAAGGGCATCCTTGAACGGATTGCTTCCGCTCGCCCGGCAACCGGTTCCACCGCAAAGCATCAACTCCAGCCTGACCTGGTTCATTCTTCTCTCCTGCACACAATCATATATAATCGTTTGGGGTCACTATCACCGATAGAATTGTCTGTTATTCATACTTTTCCAATATTTTTATAACGGTATCGGGCTTTATGTCGCCGTAGGTATTCTGGTTCACCACAAGAACGGGCGCCAGACCGCAGGCCCCGACACATCGAACGGCTTCAAGGGAAAACCGCCTGTCTTCCGTGGTCTCTCCATCATGGATCCCGAAGGTGCTTCCTATGCGGTGCATGACCTCCTTGATCCCCTTTACATAGCAGGCGGTACCAAGACATACCCGGATTTTATGCCGCCCCTTGGGCGTCAGGGAAAACAGGGAATAAAAGGTCGTGACCCCGAACACATCGCTTCTGGGGATATTCAGCCCGCTGCTGATATAATCGATCAGCTCCACAGGAAGATACCCTACTTCATCCTGGCAAAGCCTGAGAACGGGAATGACCGCACCCGGTTCATCCCGATGCTGGGCAATGATCTCATCAATTTTTTCTTTCATCCCCGGAGTAATATCCGGATGATCCAGTTTTGACATAGTCGTTTCCTTTCGGTCGTCCTTATATATAATGCCCATATCACTTGGAAAGCTTCAAATTTTTTACTTTTCCACAACTCCGCCGAAAAGTCAATAAATCGATTACAAGTTGTCCTTCGCTGAAATTGACTTTCTTTTGCAACAGACGCTGGCGAAAAACGAAAAATGCTGATATAGTGCCGGAAATTTGAATGCGACACCCATGACAGGTCTTGCTTTGAAAAAACGCGACTGTAAGGAAGAAAACCATCGGAGGAGAAAATGGCAAAACTGACCGTTGAAGATCTTAAGCAAATCAAGGAAAAAACAGCCGCCGAAATGGCCCTCAGGCAGATCCCGGAGACGGCCCGCATAACCGTTCACATCGGCGATTGCGGCCTGGCCGCAGGGGCCCGGGATGTCATGAAAGCCTTCATTGCGGCGCTTGAAAAATCCGACCGCCGGGATATTCGTATTATAGCGGCGGACTGCCTCGATCCTGAAAACTGCAGCAATGAACCGAGGGTTACGGTAAAAGTGGGCGACACGCCCTCCATCATATACGAGAATGTAACCCCTGAAAAGGCGGAAGAAATCTTTTCCAGCCATGTGCTGGAAGGAAAAAAGTTGTAAGTCATCCGTTGCGGGTTGCAAGCAAGAGCGCTCATTAAAAAGGGGGTGGAATCAATCTTCCACCCCCCACATGTGCAACGTATAACCTGAAACGTACTACCGGAATCACGCTGCCTTGGATATTTTGACCGCACAGACCTTGAATTCCGGTATCTTGGAAACCGGGTCCAGTGCGGAATTGGTCAGCCGGTTGGCCGCTGCCTCGGCAAAATGAAACGGTATAAACACCGTGCCGTCCACCGCCTTGTCGGATACGCTCAATACCACCTCGATTTCCCCGCGCCTGGAGGCCACCTTTACCCTGTCCCCATCCTTGAGATCATATTTTGCTGCATCGGCTTTTGAAATTTCAACGAAACTTTCCGGCGAACGTTCATTCAATCCTTCTGTTTTCCGCGTCATGGTTCCGGTATGGTAATGGTACAATACCCGTCCGGTGGTCATATACAACGGATATTCATCGTCGGTTATTTCCGCAGGGGGTATGAACGCAATGGGGAAAAATTTTCCCCTGCCGATGGGAAAGGTTTCCGTATGAAGGATCGGCGTTCCCGGGTGATCCGTACTTGGACACGGCCAGTGAAGCCCTTCCCTGTCGATACGCTCCCATGTAATACCACCGTAGGAAGGTGTTACCATTGCGATCTCCGCAAACACCGCCTCGGCGTTTTCAAAACCCATGTCATAACCCATTCGGGAGGCGATTTCCGCTGTTATCCGCCAGTCTTCCCACACATCTCCCGGCGGTTCCACGGCCTTCCGGACCCGCTGGACCCGGCGTTCGGTATTGGAAAACGTCCCGTCCTTTTCCGCAAAGCAGCAACTCGGTAAAACAACATCTGCCGTCTTTGCGGTTTCCGTCATGAAGATATCCTGCACCACAAGAAAATCGAGCTGTGAAAAGCTTGCTTCTGCGTGATTAAGGTCCGCATCGGATACCAGCGGATTCTCTCCGATGATGTACATGGCTTTAAACTCACCCTTATGGGCCATGGGCACCATTTCCGTCACAGTAAGCCCCGGCTTGTCGGAAAGCCCTGTCACGCCCCATGCTTTTTCCATCTTCGATATGTTGCCGGGGTCGTTGACCGGTTGATAGCCGGAAAAAACATTGGGCAGGCCGCCCATATCGCATGCACCCTGGACATTGTTCTGTCCCCGCAGCGGGTTGACCCCTCCGCCGGGGATGCCGATGTTTCCACAAAGCATGGCAAGATTTGCCAGGCTCTTCACATTGTCCGTCCCCGTGGTGTGCTGGGTGATCCCCATGCAATACAGGATGGATGCGGCTTTGGCTCCCGCATAGATCCGCGCTGCCTCGACGATATCCCTGGCAGGTATGCCCGTGATCTCCGTGACATGCTCCGGCGTAAATTTTTCAACCGCCGCCTTGAGTGCGTCGAAGCCTTCTGTTCGCTTCTCCACAAAGGCTTTGTCGTAAAGTTCTTCCTTTATGATAACGTGCATGAGGCCGTTCAACCATGCCACATCCGTACCCAGGTTGGGACGGAGCCATTTTTCCGAGAATTCGGCCAGCTTTATGCGCCGTGGGTCCACCACTATAAGCTTTGCCCCCCGACGGGTAACGGCACGTTTTACAAAAGAAGAAATTACCGGATGGTTTTCGGTTGTATTGGAACCGGTGATCAAAATAACATCCGCTTCCTCGATATCCGCGATGGTGTTGGTCATCGCTCCACTTCCGAACGTAGCGGCCAGACCGGCCACTGTGGAGCTATGTCAGAGCCGGGCGCAATGATCGATGTTGTTTGTCTTCAATACGCCCCGGGCGAATTTCTGCGCCAGATAATTGTCTTCATTGGTCACCCGGGCGGATGTCAAAACCCCCATGGAATCTCCGCCATGGGTATCCCGGATTTCCGCAAACCGTTTTGCCACAAGGTTTAGGGCCTCTTCCCACCCGGCTTCCCGGAATTTGCCATTTTCCTTGATCAAGGGCGTTGTAAGCCGTTCCGGAGAATGAATGAATGAGTAGCCGAACCGTCCCTTGACGCACAGGCTTCCGTTATTGGGCGCGACGTCTTCGGTGCCGGCCACCTTTATCACCTGGTTGTCCATGATGTGAAGGGTGAGCTGGCATCCCACACCACAGTAGCTGCAAGTGGTTTTGACCTTTCGTGCTTCCCAGGGACGCCAAGCATAACGGCATTCCTTTTCCACCAGTGCGCCCACAGGGCATGCCTGTACGCACTCGCCGCAGAATACGCAGTCCGAATCCTTCAGCGCCCGGTCGCCGCTGGCCACGATCTTTGCTTCAGAGCCCCGGTACCCAAAACTGATGGCATTGTTGACCTGGATGTCATTGCAGGCCTGTACGCAGCGACCGCAGAGGATACAGCGGGAAAAATCCCTGACGATAAACGGATTGACCGTTTCCATGGGATATTTCGTTTTTGTGCTCTCAAAGGCCTCGCCGGAAACCTGGTACCGATAGGCCAGATCCTGAAGTTCGCAATCCCCCCACACCGGGCAGAGATCATCCGTATTGTCGTATTTCTGGACTTCAAGCTGAAACGACGTAAAACTGCCGGTGTCGGATTTTCTCACAGAACAGTTGTGATTGCCCGAGGACAAAAGCAGTTCAATGCTTATACGCCGTGAATTGACGACTTCCGGCGACTCCGTATGCACGACCATGCCCGGCTGGGCAGGTGTCGTGCAGGCGGGCATAAGGGCACGCGCTTTTTCCACTTCCACGACGCAAATACGACAGGCCCCGGTCGGGATGGCCCCTTTCAGGTGGCACAAGGTCGGAATATCGATTCCGTTTCGCCGGGCGGTTTCCAGGATGGTTTCTTCCGGTTGGATGGTCAACCGGTTGCCATTGATTAGAATCGTCTTTTCATCCATATCTGTTTGTCTTTCTTCTTTACGATTTGACGTTCACGCTGCCGGTCATTTGCTTTCTGCTTCAACGCACCCAGGGCTCCTGGCCGCCCTTCCGGAGAGCGACAGGAGACCCCAGAATCTCAGACCATATCACAGCTCTTTGCAATTGTGCAACAGAATATGCATCACCGGCCATGGCGGAAAATTCACCTGCGGGAGAAGCTTCGGGCAAAGCGTTTTTTCTTTTGATATCCGCAGCTTTGGCGGCATCCTGAATCGCTTTTCTTTTATCGGCATACTTTTGCCTGGAGGCGTCCGCATCCGAGCCGAGACCTTCCAGAAGCGTTTTTCTGCCCTGCTCGATCCGGTAGCCGCGATCCTCCTTTTTCACGGGCGTATCGGGTTGTTTTTCCGCTTCTTCATAAAAACCGTCTTTGGCCTCTTTTGGCCGGCGGCCAGCGCCGGGCGGAGCATCCGGAATCGGCTCGAATTTCTCTTTCAGCTGTTCCAGAAAAACTTCAACGGAATTTCGCCATCCGCCCTGTTTCTGTTTTTCATCGCGCCGGTTTTCATCCGCCTTGGCGGACTGCTGCTTCTTCAATCGTTTTCGAATGCTTACAACATTGGAGATTATAATCACCAGTACGATAAGCAGAAAAAAAAGGTTGTCCATTTATTGCCCCCTGCTTACTCATCCGACTTGTCCGGATCTATCTTGGTCTCCTTGCCGCCGATGGTGTCTCGCATACCCGTATCCGCCTGGATATTCTGCATCCGGTAATAATCCATGATGCCGAGATTTCCTTTTTTGAACGCCTCTGCAATGGCAAGGGGCACCTGGGCTTCATTTTCCACCACCTTGGCGCGCATCTCCTGGACTTTTGCCCGCATTTCCTGCTCTGCAGCATACGCCATTGCGCGCCGCTCCTCGGCCTTGGCCTGGGCAATCTTCTTATCCGCCTCTGCCCGGTCGGTTTCCAGTTCGGCCCCGATGTTCTTGCCCACGTCGACATCCGCAATGTCGATGGAGAGAATTTCATAGGCAGTGCCTGCATCCAACCCTTTTTCAAGGACGCGCTTGGAGATGGAATCCGGATTTTCCAGAACGTTCTTATGGCTTTCAGACGAACCGATGGTGGTGACAATGCCTTCCCCCACGCGGGCGAGGATCGTTTCCTCTCCGGCGCCCCCCACGAGCCGGTCGATGTTCGCCCGCACCGTGACCCTTGATATGGCCTTGAGCTGGATTCCATCTTTGGCCATGGCCGCAACCAGCGGTGTTTCAATCACCTTGGGATTGACACTCATCTGAACGGCCTCGAGAACATTTCGACCGGCCAGGTCGATTGCAGCAGCCCGGTTGAATTTCAGGTCAATATTGGCCTTATCTGCGGCGATCAGCGCCTGGATGACCCGCATGACATCCCCGCCGGCAAGATAATGTGATTCCAGATCATTGGTCGAAATATCAATGCCGGCCTTTACAGCCATAATTTTGGCATTCACGATCAGTTTGGGGGATATTTTTCTGAGCCGTATAAAAATGATGTTGAACAGCCCGACCCTGGCCCCGGATACCAGGCCCTGGATCCACAGGGACACGGCGGATCCAACGAAATAAAACAATATGATGGCGGCGATCAGAAGAATGATCAGAATTACATGTTCAAAAGCCATTATTCCTCCTGTATATTTAATTTTATCATGCCGTAGCCTGTTTTCTCTCTCGGTTTATGCTTCTGTTTTTCTAACAAGCACCCGGCTGCCTTCCACCTTCGAAACCACCACGGTTTCACCTTTTTCTATGAAATCCCCGCGCGTAACCACGTCGATGCGCCGGTTATCGATTTTGACGGTGCCGGAAGGGCGAAGGTTGGTTACGGCGACGCCTTCCTTACCCTCCAGTTCGGAAAGTTTTTCATCATAAGAAACGACCCCCTCGGATTTCCGGAGCGACGTCTGAAGCGCAAGGGGAGAGCGCGCCAGCAGCTTGAACCCCAGAAGCGCGACAACGGGCAGAATAATAATGTCGGCGATGATCAGGGCTACTCCGGCGTCAAAGGAAACCGCCGTAAATGCCAGATAAACGGCGTATCCCAAAATCCCCGCAGCAATAATGGAGAGGATGCCGCCCGAGGGGAGCAGGACTTCGGCGATCAGCACCACAACGCCGACGATCTGAAAAATCAGGGGTATTGTCCAGTCGCTGTTCAAGACGGTTCCTTTCTTTGAACGACAATCCAATTGCCCCGTATCTGGGAGACAATTACCGGCGTTGATCTTTCTATGTACTCGTTATCGGCAATCACGTCAAATAATTCTCCGTTTATTTCCGCCTTGCCGGACGGCCGCAAATAGGTAATGGCGATGCCGCCTTCACCGATTTTTATCCGCTTGGTCTCTTCTGAATCCGCATGGGCGTCACCCAGATCCGAAACAAGAAACGGCCCCTCCTTTTTGCTTGAAAGTTTCGGCAAAAGAAAACGAACAACCAACAGCCCCCCAAAAAACGCCAGAATAAAGGAACCCAGCACCCGGATGACATTATTGACAAGGATATCCATCTGCCATGGAATATCCGGGTCCGGCACAACAAAATCCTGCAGCGCAAGAACAAACCCGACGGTAATGAGGCCGACGCCCGCCAGCCCCGCAATTCCAAAGCCCGGTAGGACAAAGACCTCCACCCCCATGAGAACAAGGCCCAGAAGAATAATGAGAAATTCCGTGTAGTCGGCCAGCCCTACCATGTATTGGCCCAGAAAAACGATGGCCAGGAGGATAACACCGATGGTTCCGGGAAAACCGAACCCTGGCGCCTGCATTTCGATATAAAGGGCTGCAAGGCCGATCATGAGCAATATGGGGGCAATGCCGCCGATAAACCGGACCAGGTCTTCCGACCAGTTTGGCGAAAAACGAACCAGCGTATAGCCATCATGTTCCAAACCAGACAGCATAGCGGGAATATCGGCAACGGTCATCCTTGAAAAACCATAGGTTTCCGCTTCCCTGTCGTGCATTGTCAAAAGCTGTCCTGCCGGGACAACGGTTCTTCTGGAGGCGATTTTCTGCTGCTGGTCTTCCGTCAGGTCCTGATATGCCGCATCCGTCATATACCTCACTTCCCCGTCCTCCATCGTGATCTCGTACACCACGATTTCCGGGGTCACCATTGCCTCCACGAGGGCCACCGGGTAATTGTTTCTCTCGGCCAGGCCCCGAAACTTGGCACGAATCGGAGATTGAAACTTTTCACCAAGCATTTCCGGGCCTTCACTCCCCATGGTAATGGGAGCCGTGTCACCAATGGTGGATCCGGGCGCCATTACCAGTTCACTGGATGCCAGGGCGATCAACGCACCCGCCGAAATGGCTTTTTCCGGCACAAAAGATACGGTTTTCCCCTCGGGAAAACCGATAAGGGTGTCAACGATCTCCATGGCGGAATCCACCCTGCCGCCGTATGTGTCCACTTCCACCACGACGAGTCCATACGGCCCACTGGTGATCTCTTTATATGCCCGTTTGATGTATGCGGACATGCCAGGATCCACATTTCCTGACACTTCAATGATGTATATGATATTATCGTTATCTTTGGCCTGGAATGATGCGGGAAGAAGCAGCAAAACAGCCGCCGCAAAAAGCCAGAAAAACATGCGAAGGTGAAAGGTTCTGCAAACCATCGATTTTTTGCCGTCCTTGGTTGAAAACATTAAAACACGAATATACAATGTAAAATAATAATAAATGATTACTATGGCACGCGTTTTCTGTCAATCGGTCAAAGTCGATGCGCACGGAAAAACATACTGAACTGAAATCCCTTTTTTTATTGTCCCCCTCCTGCATGCGTGTTACTTTGATTTGTAAAGAGTTAACAGGCTGTTAAGATCCAGATGGCAGTGCACTGTAAACGGATTCCATGAAAGGTTGATTTTATGCCCAAAACCCATTATTGGCCCGACGAGTATATCAAAAAGCGAATGACCGCAAAGCAGGCCATGTCCCACATAAAATCCGGCCAGCGGGTCTTTATCGGTTCATCCTGCGGCGAACCCCAGCAACTGGTGAGAGCCCTGGTCGAGCATGCCGGTTACTTCACGGATCTTGAAATCGTCCGCCTGATGAGTCTTGAAAAATCCCCCATCACAATGCTTGCCGATGAAAACCGCATTGAACAGTTCAGCATTCGCAACATATACCAGGGCTCGGCAGGCGCAAAACATCTTGCATCAAACAAACCGTTTATAACACCTTTGAACATGTCGGCGGTGCCGGACCTTTTTCTCAAACGGCACCTGCCCCTGAACGCCACCCTTATCCAGGCCTCGCCGCCGGATGATTTCGGCTGGATGAGTATGGGAATTTCCGTTGACGTGGGAATGGCAGCGGCCCAATCCGCCGAAATAGTTATCGTCCAGGTAAATACGAGCATGCCACGGGTACTGGGACACAGCTTCATCCACGTCAACGACGTGGACATTATTGTTGAACATGACGAGCCGCTGCTGACCATCGGGCAGCTGCCTGAATTTGAAAGCGCCCACAAAATCGCGCGGCAGGTGGCGACGCTGATCGAGGACGGCGCCACCTTTCAGCTCGGACTGGGCGCCACACCCAAGGCGATCCTGCTGGCCCTGTCAGACAAAAATGATCTCGGCGTGCATACCCAGTATGTCATTGACGGCATTATGGACCTGGTCGCAATCGGAAACATCACCAATCGTTACAAAGGGCTCAATGACGGCAAAACCGTTGCGACCAACGCCGCCGGCTCTGCACACCTTTATGAATTCGTCCATGACAACCCTTCCATTGAGTTTTATCCGTCCGACTACGTGAACAATCCGGGGATCATTGCCCAGAACAACAAGATGGTCACCATCAACATGGTAATGGAGATGGACATTACCGGGCAGGCGGCAGCGGACGCCCTTCCGCACAATTATTTTGCAGGGGTTTCGAGCATGATTGACTTTATGCGCGGGGCCTCGGTTTCACCGGAGGGCAAATCCATCCTGCTTATTCCGTCCACGTCCATTGACGGCAAAGACAGCCGGATCGTATCCGAACTCACCGGCGGCGTGGTTGTCCCACGAAACGATGTCTCTTATGTGATCAGCGAATACGGCGCGGTAAACCTCTTCGGCAAAAACCTCCAGGAGCGGGCTACCGCGATGATCAGCCTCGCCCACCCGGATTTCCGGGAGGAATTGTTTGAAAAGGCCAAGGAAAGTGGATATATGACGCCGGGGCGAAAACTGGGCAGCTCCATACGCAGCGTTTACCCGGTGAGCCTTGAAGAAAAGCGAAAGAGCGGAGATACCACCATTATTTACCGGCCGGCAAAGCCGGTCGACATCCGGCGTATTCAGGAACACTTCTACACGCTGGATAAAAAAGACATAATTGCACGATTTTTCTACGAAAAAACACAATTTTTACGCAACGATGTGGAAAATATCGCGGAAACGGATTATGTCCGGAACCTGACCCTTCTGGCCATAACCGGTGAATTCGGATTCGGGTCGGTAATCGGCATCGGTGCCTACATGCTTGAAAAAACCCACAACATCGCCGAAGTCGCGTTTTCGGTAAGCCGTGCATGGCAGGGCAAAGGAATCGCCACCGTTTTGCTGAACAAACTTGCAGATGCGGCAAAAGACAACGGCATCGACGGGCTTGTCGCCTATACCGACCCTTCCAACCAGGGGATGATACGGCTTTTCCACAGGCTACCATACAAAATCCACAAAAAACGGGAAGATGATATCATCCTTCTCAACTGCTATTTTGAAGATAAACCGGACATGCCGGAACCATAAGGAACAGACCGTTGAATCTTCGCGTCGGCGTAACAAGGGATGATCGGTTTCTCGATCATAAAACCGGGCATGCCCATCCGGAGCATCCCAGGCGACTGGCTGAAATCTATCGAATGATCGACAGGGAATTCAAAGACCATGTAATGATCGTTCCCCCGGAACCGGCCACCCTGGAACAGGTGGAAATGGTGCACACCCCGGGGCATGTCCTGCGGATACTCAAAACGGCGGAACAACGCATGAGCAGCATGACGCCGGACACGCAGGTGAGCGCAGGAACCTACATGGCGGCATGGCTGGCGGCAGGCGCATGCATCCATGGCATCGACATGCTCATGGACAAAACCCTGGATGCATTTTTCGCACTGGTGCGCCCCCCGGGGCATCATGCCCTGGCAGACAGGGCAGGCGGATTCTGCATTTTTAACAATATCGCCATCGCGGCCCGCTACGCCATGAAGCGCTATGAACTGGAGCGCATTCTGGTCATAGACTGGGATATCCATCACGGCAATGGCATCAACGACCTGTTTTACGATGAATGCCGCGTGTATTACTTTTCCACCCATGATACGGCACTGTATCCGTATTCCGGTTTTGCCGGGGATACCGGGTCTGGTCCGGGTCGGGGATGCACAATGAACATTCCCCTGGTGCGGGAAATGACCGATGACGACATGGTATATCTTTACAGCCGGACCCTGCTGCCGCTGCTTTCGGGGTATCGTCCCGAATTGATCATGGTGGCGGCTGGATTCGATGCCCATGACGATGACCCGCTGGGAAAAAATCATTTTACGGAAGGCATTTACGGGCGCATCACCCGCATGATCCTGGATTTTTTCTGCCATTCGGAAAGGGTCTTGCCGCCGCTGTTCTTTGCCCTTGAAGGGGGGTATGAGCCAAGATCCTTAACCGCCTCGGTGCGATCGGTATTCACCGCGCTCACCGGAAACGGCATTTCCGCAAATCCGCCGGAAATGGCGGCCGAAAAGATAATGGGTCTTCTCCGGGAAATTATGACCATCCACCAGCCATACGGGTTTATATAGAATGATAAAAGCCAGAATACCTGCACAATATCCGGATACGGCGAATTTGTCCCACTACGAAACAACGCGCGCTTCCTTTTCCTGGAAAGATGTCGAAAACCGCTTTTTCCCCGACGGCCCTGACAAATGCAATATCATTGCCGAATCCATCGACCGGTGGGCGGAACACGAAAGTACCCGGGATCATCCCGTACTTGTTTTCGAATCCAGAAATTACCGGGGAACCTGGACCTACAGGCAATTGAAAGACATCTCCTGCAAATGGGCCCATGTGCTTGCAAAATATGGATTCGAAAAAGGGGACCGGCTTATGGTCTTCATGCCGGCATGCCCTGAAACATGGTTTGCCATGGCTGCATGCGCACGGATCGGAGTCATTTTCTGTCCTGTTTTTCCAACATCGACCCTCTATGAAGTCGAAGCCCGTGTTGCCGGGATTACCCCCAAAGGGGTACTGACCACCCCGGATCTGGTTGAAAAACTGCCGTTGAAGTCATCCTCGCACATAGAAGTCGTGTTTCTGCAGAAGGGTCCGAAACCGGGGCTTTTTCCGAAGGAAATCATCGCTGCGGATGTTGCCGCGCAAATGCCTGAAGAAAACATCATCCGCCATTTTTCAAAAGACACCCCGCTCTACATGATATTCACGTCCGGATCCACAAGGCCGCCAAAGGGGATCATCCATTGCCACGGGGATATGACGGGAATCTACGCGACCGGCGCGTGGGTGCTTGACATCAAGCCCGACACCATGCTCTGGACGGATGCGGACCCTGCATGGGTTACCGGCACCGTTTACGGGGCGTATGCCCCCTGGCTCCACGGAATATCAAGTCTTGTTATCGGGGATGGTTTTTCCGCGGCGAACTGGTATCATTTCCTTGAAAGGTGGCGGGTATCGGTCTGGTATACTACCCCGCGTATTCTTGCCGATATGATGGCGGCGGGAGAAGATCTTCCGACCCGGTATGATCTTTCCGCACTGCTGCACATCGTCACCGTGGGGGCGCCCCTTGTACCCGACGTCATCTATTGGTGCCGGAAGCATTTGCACCTCACCCCCCACGACATCTGGTGGATGACGGAAACCGGAATTGCCTGCATTGCAAACACACCCGGCGCAGACATCAAACCGGGCGCCATGGGACGCCTCCTGCCCGGCATTGACGCCGCCATACTCGATGAAAACAACGATCCGCTGCCGCCTATGTCTATCGGAGAATTGGCCCTTGCGCCGGGGTGGCCGGGGATGATGACGGGCATCTTTAATGATCCGGACCGATACGCCACTTATTTTTCAGATAATGGCTGGTTTGTAACCGGAGATATCGCCCTTCAGGATGACGAAGGATATTTTTACCACCATGGCAGAAACGACGATCTGTTGAAAGCAGGAGACAACAAGCTCATCGGCCCCTTTGAAATCGAACAGCTGCTTTGCATGCATCCGGCGGTGGCCGAAGCGGCGGTAATCGCCAAGGGCACCGAACCGGGCCGATCCGTTTCGTATCTGAAAGCATTTATTACCCCTTCCAACGGGTATATGCCGTCCTCCAGACTTTCCTACGAAATCAGAGCGTTTCTCAAGGGGAACCTTACGGCGGACCTGCTTGTACAGGAAGTGGAGTTTATCGAATCGCTTCCAAGAACCCTGAGCGGCAAGCTTCTGCGTCGTATCCTGCGCGCAAGGGAATTGGGGCTTCCCGGCGGTGAACCGAAAAACATGAAGGATGACTTTCGTGACCATGAATGATCCGTCAGAATCAAAATATAAAGGCCCTTTACGTGTGCTCATTGCCGATGACGATGCCGGGACCCGGCTGCTGCTGCGTAAAAAGCTGGAGCAGGCCGGCTACACGGTTATTTCCGCAAAAAACGGCCGGGAAGCGATCAACCGGCTTTCAGACACGATTGCCGCCGCAGTGGTGGACCTGAAAATGCCCGATATCGACGGCATGGGATGCCTTCGCCATATACGAAAGCAGTTTCCGGACATTGCACCCATAATGCTCACAGCAAGCGAAAACATTGCCAATGCGGTTGAGGCCATGAAACAGGGCGCTCTCGACTATGTGACCAAGCCTTTCAACGCGAATCAGCTTGTCGCCCTGGTGGAAAAGGCCGTCAATTCATTTATCCAGTCAAAGCGCCTGAGGGAAACCGAGCAGAAACTGGCCCATGAAAAGCAGCACCAGTTGTTCGTTGCCTCACAAATACAGCAGTCACTGCTTTTGGGCAAGCCACCGGAAGGATTTGAAGGGCTGGACATTGCACACATTGCAATACCTTCACAACAGATAGACGGGGATTTTATCGACTTTATCCGTCAGGATTCCCGTATTCTGGATGTTGTTGTGGCGGATGTAATGGGAAAAGGGATTATGGCGGCTTTCATCGGCGCAGCCCTCAAAAGCGCTTTTTTGAAGGTTTTAAACGATGCCGCCATGTCTTCACAAATAAAAATCGTACCGGAACCCGCACATATCATCGCCGCCGTTCAAAACCACATGATCGCGCAGATGGAACGGTTTGAAACATTTGTGACGCTTTGCTACGGTCGGTTCGACTTGGAAAAGAACCGTTTCGTTTTTGTCGACTGCGGCCACGTCCGAACCATTCACTACCGCTGTGCGGAAAAAAGTGTCACCCTTCTGCGCGGTGCGAACATGCCCCTTGGTTTTCCTGAATCAAGGGGTTTTATGCAATTTCAAGCCGATTTTTCGCCGGGAGACCTCTTTGTATTTTACTCAGACGGGGTTACCGAAGCCAAAAATCCGAAGGGGGTCATCTTTGATGAATCCCGCCTGGTAAGGTACATCGAAGATCATGCGGATCAACCCCCCAAAACGCTGGCCGGAGGAATTCGTCAAAAACTTGCTGAATTTACGGGAACGGACATTTTCCGGGATGATTTTACATGCGTTGCCATCCGCATCGAGGGACCTCCGATAGAAAAGCCGCTGCTTCGCATGGAAACGTTGGAAATTGACAGTGACCTTCAAGAAATAACTGCCGTAAGGACATTTGTCATTGGATTCTGCTCCTTTTTACCGGAATCGCTGGATAACGAACGGCTGGCGTCGATTGAAATAGCCGCTGTGGAAATTGTTGCCAATATCATAAAACACGCGTATCAACTCAAAACCGACAGGAAAATAGAAATCCTTGCGCGGGCTTTTGACGACTGCCTGGAACTCGAATTCCGCGACAGCGGCGAACATTTTGATCCGGCGGATGTTCCCGCCCCTGTTCTGGACGGAACGCGGGAAGACGGCAGGGGCTGCTTTATTATTGAGCAAACGGTGGATGAGATCAGCTATTTCCGCGACGAAACCCACAAAAAAAATTGCACGCGCCTGAAATTCATGCTGTCTCAGTCCGGTAAACATTTTCCATAAACCACACAAACGGTAAATACAATTACACCCATGAGCAGTGACTCCATCGTTATACTGGGCGTTCCGGTTGACAATTTGGACAAGAATGAAACCCTCTCGCGCCTTTTTTCCATGGCCCGGTCTTATGACGAAGACGGCAGACCGCGAATGGCCGTTGCTGTTACCGCTGAAACCCTCCTGCGCCTGCGGGCATCGTCTGACAAAACGGGTGACAAACCGGAAAAAACAGCCAAACAGGATACTTCTCCGGATGAAGAA
>JAABUA010000063.1 GCA_011389515.1 Desulfobacteraceae bacterium | reverse complement strand
GTTTTCCGATGATATTCAGACTTGTCATTATCGACCTTATTCTTCTTATTGTACCCGTACTGGGCGTAGTTGACGTCCTTTGGGAGCCACAGGGTTGATAATGGCGCAAGACAAAATATAAGTTTTCAATTTCTTAAAAAAAACCGTTATCAGCCCCAAAAAGCTGGTAACGGTTTTTTTGTTTTAACGAAGGAACAAAATGGAGGGACGTCGTGATGAAAAGTGATATTGCAAAACAAGGGGCGGGAAGGGCTCCTCACCGGTCGTTATTGAAAGCCATCGGATATACCGATGAAGAAATTCGCCGCCCCCTGATCGGTGTTGCCAATTCCTACAACAGCATCGTTCCCGGACATGCGGAATTAAACAAGATCGCCGACGCGGTCAAAGCAGGGATTTACATGGCGGGAGGCACCCCGGTTGAGTTCGGGATCATCGGCGTCTGCGACGGCATTGCCATGGGGCATAAAGGCATGAAATACTCCCTGGGCAGCCGTGAAATCATTGCCGATTCCATTGAAATCATGGCAACGGCGCATGCGCTGGATGCACTGGTAATGATTCCCAACTGTGACAAGATTGTCCCTGGAATGCTCATGGCGGCCGCCCGGCTCGATTTGCCGGCCATATTCATCAGCGGCGGGCCAATGCTTGCCGGCAGGCACCCGGATGATCCTTCGAAAAAAATCGATTTGATCTCGGTTTTCGAATCCGTTGGAAAGGTCCGTTCCGGGAAGATGACCGAAGAGCAACTGTGCGAGATAGAAAATGCCGCTTGCCCGACATGCGGATCCTGTGCCGGAATGTTCACGGCCAACTCCATGAACTGCCTCACGGAGGCCATCGGTTTGGGCCTCCCGGGAAACGGGACTATTCCTGCGGTCATGTCCGCAAGGGTTCGCCTGGCCAAACACGCTGGCATGCAGATTCTGGCGCTATTTGAGAAACAGTTGACTCCGTCTAAAATTCTAACAAAAGAAGCGTTTGAAAACGCCCTTTGCGTGGACATGGCAATGGGATGCTCCACCAACACGGTTTTGCACCTTGCCGCCCTTGCCCATGAATCCGGTATGCCAATGGACCTGGATGCCATCAACACCATCAGCGACCGGATACCCCATCTGTGCGCGCTCTCCCCCGGCGGGCCGCATCACATAGAGGATCTCGACAATGCCGGTGGCATCTACGCCGTGATGAAAACCCTCTTTGATGCCGGGTTTATTCACGGTGAATGCCTTACCGTTACGGGAAAAACCGTGAAAGAAAACGTTGGCGCAGCCAGACCGAAAGACATCGGGGTGATTCGCCCCGTGAGCGATCCCTACCACAAAACCGGCGGGCTCGCTGTGCTTTTCGGCAACCTTGCACCCAACGGATGCGTTGTCAAACAATCTGCGGTGGTAGACGAAATGCTGCGCCACGAAGGCCCGGCACGCGTATTTGAATCAGAGGAAGATGCGACCGAGGCAATCATGTCCGGTAACATCAAAAAGGGCGACATCGTCGTCATCCGCCATGAAGGCCCCATGGGTGGACCCGGCATGCGTGAAATGCTGACCCCCACGTCCGCCATTGCCGGCATGGGTCTTGACGGTCATGTCGCCTTGATCACGGACGGACGTTTCTCCGGCGGCACAAGGGGCGCAGCTATCGGACATGTTTCTCCCGAAGCCAGTCAGAAAGGGCCCATTGCAATTGTCAATGAAGGGGATCGGATCGCCATAGACATTCCTGGAAAAACCATTGCCCTGAAGGTTTCAGAAGCGGAAATTGAAAAGCGGTTTGCCCGATGGAAGGCGCCGGAACCGAAAATCACCCGTGGATACATGGCGCGCTATGCGCAGCAGGTTACATCCGCGGACAAAGGAGCGGTGCTGAAATAAAAAAGGGTCCGGCAGGGACTGTGATGCAACTACTTAAGAAAATAAAGGAAGATCGATCATGAAGCTGAAAGGTGCCCAGATTTTAATGAAAATGCTTCAGGAAGAGGGTGTTGACGCCATATTCGGGTATCCGGGCGGCGCTGTACTGGATATCTATGATGCGCTCATGGATACAGATTTCAAACATATACTGGTACGGCACGAGCAGGGAGCCGTCCATGCCGCCGACGGATATGCCAGGGCAAGCGGCAGAGTCGGGGTGTGCCTGGTCACCTCCGGTCCCGGTGCTACCAATACGGTAACCGGCATCGCATCGGCCTATCTGGATTCAATACCGATCGTTATTTTCACGGGGCAGGTACCGACCCACCTGATCGGAAATGACGCGTTTCAGGAAGTGGATATCGTGGGGATAACCCGCCCGTGCACCAAACACAACTACCTGGTTAAGGATGTGAAAGATCTGGCGAGAATCGTCAAGGAAGCCTTCCACCTTGCCAGATCGGGACGACCCGGGCCTGTTCTCGTGGACCTTCCCAAGGACATTATCAACGCAACAACGACATTCAAGGTTCCGGGTGAAGTGCGGATGCGGACGTACAACCCCACGTACAAACCCAACATCCGGCAGCTGCAGAAAATTATCGACTTGATTGCCAAAGCGAAAAAACCGGTCATCTTCAGCGGCGGCGGCGTCAACCTGTCCAAGGCCCATGAAGAGTTGACCAAATTCGCCAGAAATGCGCAAATTCCGGTTACGGGCTCCCTGATGGGGCTTGGCGGATTTCCCGGCACGGATAATCTGTGGCTGGGCATGCTGGGCATGCACGGCACGTTTCGCGCCAACATGGCCATTACGGAATGTGACCTGCTCATTGGCATCGGCGTCCGGTTCGATGACCGGGTTACGGGAAAAACCGACGAATTCGCTCCCAACGCAAAGATTGTGCAGATCGATATCGACCCCACATCGATTCAGAAAAACGTCCCGGTATCCGTGCCGGTTGTCGGGGACTGCCGGATTTCATTGTCCATGCTCAATGACCTGCTTGAAAAAATCGATCTGTCCGGCATAGAAGAAAAAAGAAAACAGTGGCTTGATCAGATCACCGAATGGAAAAACACAACGCCGCTGGCATATAAACAAGGGGATACCATAAAGCCGCAATACGTCATTGAAACCCTTTATGAACTGACCGGCGGAGAAGCGATTATCACGACGGAAGTGGGGCAGAACCAGATGTGGGCCGCCCAGTATTATCACTTTACAGAACCGGGGCATTTCATCACATCGGGAGGGCTCGGCGTCATGGGGTTCGGGCTTCCGGCCGCCATCGGAGCGCAGGTTGCCGCACCCGGCAGAACGGTTGTGGACATCGCCGGGGACGGAAGCATTCAGATGAATATCCAGGAACTTGCAACGGCGGTCCAATATGGCTTGCCGGTCAAGGTCGCGATCCTGAACAACGGCTTTCTGGGAATGGTGCGTCAATGGCAGGAATTATTCTACCAGCGGCGGTATTCCTCCACAAAATTTGAGCACACACCGGATTTTGTAAAGCTGGCAGAGGCCTATGGCGCAACAGGGCTGCGCGCAACCAAGCCGTCAGAAGTGAAAAAAGTACTCAAAAAGGGGCTTGAAACAAAGGGGCCGGTCATCATGGATTTTGTGGTAGAGCAGGAGGAAAGCGTCTACCCCATGGTGCCGGCGGGCGCGCCCATCAAAAAAATGCTCCTGGTCTGATACACCATATAACCACAAATTCGGCAGAAAAAGGACTTCACAATGGAAGAACAAAGACACCTGCTTTCCATTCTCGTGGACAACGAACCTGGCGTCTTATCCAGGATTACAGGACTGTTTTCCGGCCGGGGATACAATATCGACTCCCTCAGCGTGGCCGAAACCGTGGAACCCCATGTTTCCCGGATAACCATGGTAACCCACGGGAGCCCCGGCATATTAGAGCAGATCAATAAACAGCTCAACAAACTGATCAACGTCATAAAAGTCACGGATCTGACCGGCACCCATTACGTACTGCGTGAAATGGCGCTGATCAAGGTCAATGCAAAAACAGAGCACCGGGCCGAAATACTCCGGATAACAGACATATTTCGCGGACAGATCGTAGATGTGGGTACGGACCATTTCACCGTAAAGGTCACAGGAGACCCGGAAAAAATTTCGGCTGTTCTGAACCTGCTCAAACCCATGGGCATACGGGAGATCGCCAGAACAGGCTGCATCGCCCTGCCCAGGGAAAACGGCAATTCAAACAAAAACGCATAAACACACGGAAAGGAAGTAAAAATGGCGAAAATAGATTTCGGTGGTACAACTGAAGATGTCATCATGTCGGATGAATTTACCCTGGAGAAAGCAAGGGAGATTCTTTCAAAAGAAACCATCGCCGTTCTTGGCTACGGCGTACAGGGACCAGCCCAGGCATTGAACCTTCGGGACAACGGTATTGATGTCATTATCGGTCAGCTCGAAGGGGACGAATACTGGGAAAAGGCCAAAGGAGACGGCTTCGTTCCAGGAAAAACGCTGTTTCCCCTGGAAGAAGCGGCAAAAAAAGGCACCATTATAATGGAGCTCCTGTCCGATGCCGGACAGGTTGCCACATGGCCAAAAATCAAGGAATGCTTAAACGAAGGGGATGCACTTTTCTTCTCCCACGGCTTTTCAATCGTTTATAAGGATCAGACCGGCGTAATCCCGCCCGAAAACGTGGACGTTATCCTGGTGGCCCCGAAGGGGTCGGGGCGCAGCGTACGGCAGAATTTCCTTGCAGGCAGCGGCATCAATTCCAGTTACGCCGTTTTCCAGGACTACACCGGTCGCGCAAAGGACAGGGCCCTTGCCCTGGGCATTGCCATCGGCTCCGGCTACCTGTTCCCGACTACCTTTGAAAAAGAGGTTTTCAGTGATCTCACAGGGGAACGAGGCGTTCTGATGGGCTGTCTTGCCGGTGTCATGGAAGCCCAGTACAACGTGCTGCGCCGGCATGGCCACAGCCCCAGCGAAGCCTTTAACGAAACGGTGGAAGAGCTTACCCAGAGCCTCATCCGGCTGGTCGATGAAAACGGCATGGACTGGATGTTTTCCAACTGCAGTGCAACCGCCCAGCGGGGAGCCCTTGACTGGGCCCCGAAGTTCCGCGATGCCGTAAAGCCGGTTTTTGACACGCTTTACGAAAGTGTTGCATCAGGCAAGGAAACCGAACGGGTCCTTACTGTCAACAGCGCACCGGATTACAAGGTGAAACTCGACAAGGAACTCGAGGCGCTTAGGAACTCGGAAATGTGGAAGGCCGGGGCAGCGGTTCGCTCGCTCCGTCCCGACAGAAGAAAGAAGTAGATAGGGAAGCCGGAGGTTGGAAACCGGGGAACATAGGTTTCCAACCTCCGGTCTCCGGCAGCTGCCCTCCGGCGATTGACCGCGGCACCGATAAAGAGCAGGGAAAGCACGCAGAACGCCACGCACAATGGTGATGAATCATACTCATTCATAAATGGTTATACCAAAACAGGTTGGACAAAATGGACTCGATATTCTTTTACGACACCACGCTCCGGGACGGCACCCAGGGGGAAAAGATCAACTTCACCGCCAATGACAAGCTGAAGGTTGCCCTGAAACTCGATTCACTGGGAATCCATTACATCGAGGGGGGGTGGCCGGGTGCCAGCAGCAAGGACTGGGAATTTTTCCAGATGGCGGCCGAGCACCGGTTTGAAAACGCTAAACTAACCGCTTTTGGCTGCACCCACAAGCACGGCATCCGGCCTGAAGAGGACCGGCACCTGAACGCCATTATTGAAAGCCGGGTGCGCGTAGGTACCATCTTCGGCAAATCATGGGATCTTCACGTGGAAAAAATTCTGGGAGTCAGCCTCGATGCCAACCTGGCCATGATCCATGACTCCATTGCCTATCTCAAAGAAAATGATCTTGAAGTGCATTATGATGCGGAGCATTTTTTTGACGGCTACCTTGAAAACCCTGCATATGCTGAAAAAACCATCGAAGCCGCCACAAAAGCAGGAGCGAATGCCATTGTGCTCTGCGATACCAACGGCGGCACACTGCCCCATGACATCGAACGCATCGTCGGTGAAATTCGCCCTGTTATTGAAGCGGCGTCCGACACAAGCGTCCTCATAGGCATTCACTGCCACAATGATTCAAACCTTGCCGTTGCAAACAGTATCGCCGCCGTTCGCGCAGGCGCCCGCATCATCCAGGGCACCATAAACGGTTACGGGGAGCGGTGCGGTAATGCCGACCTGATGTCGCTCATCCCCATCATGAAACTGAAAATGGGATTTGCCTGCATCAGCGATGAAAACCTGAAGAATATGCAGCGGGTGTCGCTTTTCGTTTCCGAAACCGCCAACATGACGCCCATAAACAGCCGCCCCTTTACCGGTAAAAGCGCTTTTGCCCACAAGGGAGGCATCCATGTGCATGCCATCATGAAGGAACCGAGGGCGTATGAACACATGGATCCGGAACTGGTAGGTAACCGCCGCCGCGTCCTGATCTCCGATATGGGCGGTAAAAGCAACATCGAATACAAGGCCAAAGAAATGGGCATCGCCATCGACGGCGCCGGCAGCAGCAATATCATATCCGAAATCAAGCGTCTCGAGCAGGATGGATATCAGTTCGACGTTGCCGACGGATCATTCAAGATTATCATGGAAAAGCTGACCAACCAGTTCAAACCGCACTTCGAACTGGAATCCTTCCGGGTCACCATTGAAAAAGACAAGGACCAGCCCGCCCATTCCCATGCCACGATCAAAATAAACGTGGACGGGGAAGAAGAAATAACGGCGGCAGAAGGAAACGGCCCGGTCAGCGCCCTTGACAATGCCCTCAGAAAGGCGCTTTACCACATTTACGAAGACATTTTGGGCCCCATTCACCTGGTTGATTTCAAGGTCCGGGTGATCGAAGGCCGGGAGGGGACTTCGGCGCGCGTTCGGGTGCTTATCGATACGCGGGACGAAGACAGCATATGGAGCACCATCGGTGTTTCAGAGGATATTATCGAGGCCAGCTGGCAGGCGCTTTCGGACAGCTTCCAGTACAAGCTGGGAAAAATCAAAAGCGACCCGTTAAACGGCAAGAAATGATAATCGCAATTTTGAACAGATCGTTGTTTATTATCGGCATCGGGAGAAAGCTTCATGAAAGAAAAAGTATACATTTTCGACACGACCCTGCGCGACGGGGAACAATCCCCCGGCGCAAGCATGAATACGGCGGAAAAACTGCGGATTGCGACCCAGCTCGAAAAATTGGGCGTCGATGCTATTGAGGCCGGTTTTCCTGCGGCATCCGAAGGAGATTTCGAAGCGGTAAGCGAAATTGCCAGAAAGATTGTCAACGCGGAGGTGGTCGCCCTTGCACGGGCTTCCGTACATGATATCGACCGGGCATGGAATGCCGTATGCCATGCAAAACGCCCCAAAATTCATACGTTTCTGGCGACTTCCGATATTCACATGGAATACAAGCTCCAGATGACGCGCGAAGAAGTCATGAAAACCGCCGTAGATGCGGTAAAATATGCATGCGACTTTACGGAGAATGTCGAATTCTCCGCCGAGGACGGATCCAGGAGTGATCCCGACTTCCTATGCAGGGTCTTTGAAGCCGTCATCAACGCCGGGGCAAAGGTGATAAACCTGCCCGACACCGTCGGCTATGCCGTTCCCCACGAATTCGGCAGACTGGTTGAATACGTGATGAAAAATACGCCCAATATGGACAAGGTTCGATTGAGCGTCCATTGCCACAACGACCTGGGCCTTGCAACGGCCAACACCCTTGCCGCCATACATGCAGGGGCCCGCCAGGCGGAAGTCACCATCAACGGGATCGGGGAAAGGGCCGGCAACACCTCGCTGGAAGAGCTGGTCATGACGCTCAACACGAGGCCCAATTATCTCCCGGTGACCACGGGAATTGAAACCACACGCATTTACCGGGTCAGCCGCCTGGTATCCATGATCACCGGCATCCTGATTCAGCCCAACAAGGCCATTGTCGGGGCCAATGCATTTGCCCACGAAGCAGGCATCCACCAGGACGGCCTGCTCAAAAATCCTATGACCTACGAAATCATGAAACCGGAAACCATCGGCTTGACGAGCAGCAAAATGGTCATGGGAAAGCATTCCGGCAAGCATGCTCTTCGCAAGCATTTGAAAAGCATGGGATATGATCTCTCAGATGAGGAACTGCGGCTGGTATTTGAAAAATTCAAGACCCTTGCAGACAAGAAAAAAGTGGTCCAGGACGAGGATATCGAGGCGCTGGTCAATGAGCGGGTATTGCGGACGGAAGATATCTATTCCCTGAAATATCTCCATGTCAGCTGCGGTACGACGGTCATGCCGGTTGCCACGGTCGTGCTGGGGGCAAACGACCAGGAACACAGGTGCACCGGCAGCGGCAACGGTCCCATTGACGCGGCCTACAATGCCATTGCCCAGCTGACGAAGACCAAATCCTCATTGCTCCGCTTTAGTGTGAGCGCGCTGACCGGTGGAACGGACGCGCAGGGGGAGGTTACGGTACGGCTGAAGGAAGACGACCTGATCGCGCTGGGACGGGGGGCAGATCCAGACATTATCACGGCAAGCGCACTTGCATACATTAACGGACTCAATCGTTTGGAATACCTGAAGCAGAACCCATCCAGGATTTTGCAAACGGTGTGATGCAGGCTGTGCACGCTTACCTAATAGTCAACCAACCGCTAATGAACCGATGACGTTGCGGATATGGGGGATGTTGTGCCGGGACAAATACGCCGACATTCCGTTGATGATATCCATGCAGGCCGACGGGTTTACGAAGTTTGCCGTGCCTATCTGAACGGCAGTCGCACCGGCGATGATGAACTCCATAGCATCTGCGGCCGTCATGATGCCGCCGATCCCGATTACGGGAATATCGACTACCCGCGAGACCTCCCACACCATGCGAAGCGCCACCGGCTTGATGGCAGGCCCCGAAAGCCCGCCGGTGATGTTTCCCAGCACCGGCCGCCTGGTTTCGGCATCGATGGCCATGCCGGTGATGGTATTGATCAGTGAAATCGCATCCGCCCCGTTTGACGCCACACTCCGGGCAATTTCGGATACACTGGTGACATTGGGCGACAGCTTGACAATGACTGGTTTCCCGGTTTGCTTTTTCACCGCTTCGACCACCTGCCCCGCCGTCTTCGGGTCGGTCCCGAACGCAACGCCCCCTGCCTTGACGTTCGGGCATGAAATATTGACCTCGATACCGTCAATGCCCTCTATGGCATCGATCTTCCGGGCAAGCAGCGCGTATTCCTCCTCGCTCTTGCCGTAAATATTGGCGATCACCGGGGTGTTGAAACCTTTTAAAACAGGAAGCTTGTCTTTTACAAACGCCTCGATGCCGATATTTTCTAGGCCTATGGCATTTAACATGCCACAGGCGGTCTCAACAATCCTGGGGGGCGGATTTCCGGGGACCGGCGCAAGGGCAAGCCCCTTGACCACAATTCCCCCCAGTCTGTTCAAATCCATGATTTCGGAGAATTCAACGCCGTATCCGAAAGTCCCGGATGCCGTCATGACGGGGTTCTTCATCCGGATGGCGCCGATTTGGACGTTTAATGACGATTCGTTTGCCGGTTGCAGTGCTTGAACCATATCGAGACCCTGGTGTTTGTTGTGAAGTACAATTGTGCAACATGCTTTTATGGACCGGGAAAACGGCAGTCCACCACAGCGCAAGTACGGTGATACAATGAAAAATTTCCACAATTACGGCTGCCGGTATTGCCCGCAGCCGCCTTGTAAAATGTAACCGATTGCCGTTATCAATGAAAGGAAAATTAACAACAGCATCCCGCAACTTGCAATATACCGGTGATCATCTGCAATCCGGGAAACAAAAACGTCTTGACGAAAAGCCGCCGTCAGCGTATTTGAAACCTTTGACTCTGAATTCGGGAAACAATTGAAACCACATGATCCTCGATACAAAAAAACCATTGCGCATATGCCTGCTCAGCTACCGGAGCAATCCGCACTGCGGCGGACAGGGCGGATACGTAAGCAATTTGAGCCGGGCACTGGTCTCCCTTGGACACAAGGTGGACATCCTGTCCGGCCAGCCCTACCCGGAAATGGTGGACGGCGCCAACCTGGTTAAAATTCCAAGCCTTGATCTGTACAATGCCGAAAACCCCTTCCGGATGCCCCATACCAGTGAACTTACGGATATGACGAATCTTGTCGAATGGCTGGGAATCTCCACCATGGGATTTCCGGAACCTTACACATTCGGGCTTCGAACCTACAGGTATTTGAAAAAACGGCTTGACCGCTACGATATCGTCCATGACAACCAGAGCCTGTCCTACGGCCTGTGGGCCATAAAACGAAAAAAACCGACCATCGCAACGATACACCATCCCATCACGGTGGACTGCGATATTGCCGTAAAATCGGAGGCCGCTTTCTGGCGAAAGCTGAAACAGCTTCGCTGGTATTCCTTTTTGGACATGCAGAAACGGGTATCCAGGACAATTCCGCACATCATCACGGTTTCCAGCTGCGCCAGGAAAGATATCTGCCGCGAGTTCAAGCTTCCTGAAAACCGCTTTTCCATTATACCCAACGGCATCAACACGGATTTGTTCTACCCCATGCCGGGAATCCAGCGGGAAAAGAACCGGATCATGGTCACCAACAGCGCGGATACCCCTTTAAAAGGCTTGCATTACCTGCTTTCCGCCATTGCCGAAATTTCAAAGAACAGGAAGATCCACCTGGTCGTCATCGGAAAGCCCAAGAAAAACTCGATTGTGGCAAGGTGCATACGATCACTGGGTATTGGGCATCTGGTGACATTCACCGGCCGCATATCCCACGAGGAGTTCGTCCGGCAATATGCCATGGCGACCATGGCCGTCGTTCCTTCGATATATGAAGGTTTCGGCCTGCCCGCAGGAGAGGCAATGGCCTGCGGGGTTCCGGTCATCAGCACCACAGGGGGTGCTCTGCCGGAGGTTGTCGGCGACGCCGGAATGCTGGTGCCGACTGCGGATGCAAAAGCCCTGGAACAGGCGATCGTAAAACTGCTCGACAACCCCGGACTTGCCGAAGCACTGGGCAGGGACGGATATCAGCGCGTGCAGAAGCAACTGACATGGAAGGCGGCGGCGCAAAACACAGTGGATGCATACAGGCAGGTAATACATGATTACCATTGATTACACGAGGCTGAACATATCCCCGGGCGACCGGATTCTTGATATGGGATGCGGTCCCGGGCGCCACGTTTGCGGCGCATGTGCCAATTACGAGGCCGCGGTCTTTGGCGCGGATCTGAACTTCAACGATCTGGTCCAGGCCAAAACCAATATTTTTCTTCATGAAGCTTACGGCGGCAAGCTCCGGGGAAAATGGGGGCTGTCGGCAGCGGACATCACCGCCCTTCCCTTTGCCGACAACGCTTTTGACCATGTGATATGCTCCGAGGTCATGGAGCATATCCCCGATGATCAAAAAGCCGCCGAAGAACTGGTTCGGGTCCTGAAACCCGGCGGAACCCTGACCGTCAGCGTGCCGCGCTTTTTTCCGGAAAAAATCTGCTGGAAACTGTCGAGCACTTATTCCAATACCGAAGGCGGGCATGTACGCATTTACAAAAAGGAAAAAATCATCGCCATATTCAAAGACAGGGGCCTTACAAAACGATCCTCCCACTATGCCCACAGCATCCATGCTCCCTATTGGTGGATACGATGCCTCGTGGGGCCCGAAAACAACACCGCCCTTCCCGTAGCCCTCTATCATAGGCTATTGACATGGGACATCATGAAAAAACCGAAACTCACCCGCACCATTGACTCGGTTTTAAATCCGGTTCTGGGCAAAAGCCTCGTTCTTTATTTCAGAAAATAAGGCGCGGACGCCGAAAAGGGTCTTTTACATATCCCGCATGCGCGTTTTGCTATGCTTCCGGAAGGACAGCAGGCATTACGCCGCATTCCCGTCGCTTTAGAACGCCCAGGGTTCTGGTCATGGGAAGCACGTCGAAAAAGCCCGACGCACTGGCCAGCCGGTACACATAATGGGGTGCCTGCCCGCCGTCTTCCGGATTCCGGAAAATGTCGTGGACAGCCAGATACCCTCCCGGGATCAGATGCCCGGCCCAATTGCAGTAATCGGTGAAAGCGGCTTCAAGGGAATGCCCGCCGTCTATGAAAACAAGCCCCAGCGGCGTCGCCCACATGCGGGCAGCCACCGATGACCGGCTGACAACGGGAACCACCGTTTCCTCCAGCCCGCCCATCGCAAGGGTTCTCCGGAAGCAGGGGAATGTATCCATGCACCCAGCGGAAATATCAAATGTTTCAGGATCGAAATATTCTTCCCCGGGCTGCTGCTCTTCCGACCCCCGGTGGTGATCGACGGCAAACAGTACGCTGTTGTTCACCCGGCACCCGGCGCCGAGGTAAAGGGTGGATTTCCCGCAGTAGGAGCCGATCTCCAGGCAAGGCGCCTTTGCAGAAACCTCGGCTGCCAGCTCGTAGAGCCGCATTCCCTCTTCCTTGTCCAGAAAACCCTTGACCGAGTTGATCACTGCATCATCAATGTCCATTCAAAACCTTTCCCGACACATTCGCTGCCTGTCACGGCATATCGTCATAGCTGCGCCTTGCCATTATCTCCCGCGGTTTTACACCGTCCGAAGGGCCGACAATGCCTTCGGCTTCCATGGTTTCGATAATCCTTGCGGCCCGGTTATAGCCGATGCGCAGATGCCGCTGGACCATGGAAATGGATGCCTGGCCGGTTCTGGTTACCAGCTCTACGGCCTCGTCATAGCGCTCATCATAATCCCTTTCATCGCCTTCTTCTTTGCCGGGCTCCTTTGCCTCCACGATATCATGGTCATATTCCGGCGCTTTCTGGGACTTTAAAAATTCGATGATTTTTGTCACTTCATCTTCAGAGACATACGCCCCGTGTATGCGCTGCAGCTTTGCCGTGCCGGGGGGGAGAAAAAGCATGTCGCCGTTTCCCAGAAGCGCTTCTGCACCATTGGCGTCAATGATGGTTCTGGAATCCGTTTTCGAAGACACCTGGAAGGACAGTCTCGTGGGAAAATTCGCCTTGATAAGCCCGGTCAGCACATCCACCGAGGGGCGCTGGGTGGCGATAATCAAATGAATGCCAGCAGCCCTTGCCATCTGGGCCAGACGGGTAAGGCCGACCTCGACATCGCGCGAGGATACCATCATAAGGTCCGCAAGCTCATCAATAATGATAATAACATATGGCAGTTTTTCCGGGAGTTCGCCATTCTCGTCCGGTTTTTCCTCCTTTTCGACCCTGGTATTGTACTGCCGGATATTGCGCACTTTTTTTTCAGACAACAGCTTGTAGCGCCGCTCCATTTCACGGACAGCCCAGAAAAGGGCGTTTGTCGCCTTTTTCATGTCCGTCACAACCGGTGCGATAAGATGCGGAATGCCGTCATACGTGGAAAGCTCGATGCGCTTGGGATCGATCATAATGAACTTTACATCCTCCGGGGTGGACTTGTAGAGGATGCTCGTTATCATTGTGTTCAAAGCGACGCTTTTTCCCGTGCCCGTTGCGCCGGCGATAAGCAGATGGGGCATCTTTTCAAGATCCGCCACAACAGGATGCCCAACGATGTCCTTTCCCAGTGCGATCGTCAGTTTTGATCCGGATTTTTTATAGACATTCGATGTAACGATATCCTTGAAACCGACCGTTTCCCTGTGGTCATTGGGCAGTTCAATGCCGATCACGGCCTTGCCGGGGATGGGTGCGATGATCCGGACGCTCAGCGCCTTCAGTGCCAGCGCGAGGTCATCGGACAGGTTGACGATCTTGTTTATTTTCACGCCGGGTGCAGGGGCGAATTCATACCGGGTAATCACCGGTCCCGGCAGAACTTCTGTCACTTTTCCCTGAACACCGAAATCGGCGAGCTTTTCTTCCAGAAGTTTTGACTGCATCCGGAGATGGTCATGATCCACCTCGCCGTTTACCCTCACCGGATCATCCAGAAATGTAACGGGTGGAAGCTGAAATCCCTCCGTGATTCTCATGGATTCGAACTCCTGCTGCAGCGGCGCCGGGGCCGACTGGACAGACAGTGGAGGCGATGCCGTTTTGATGCGTATTCCCCCTTTTTCCGAAGGGCCCGGTTTTTCAGGGGGCGACGGTTTTGGCGGGCTTTTTTCGGAAGCCGCCTCATTTTGTTTTTTCCTTGTTTCTTTTTTCCGAGGCGTAGCAGGGTTCTTTCGTTGCGGGAGCCGTTTGGGAAGGCTTCTGAAAAATTCTGCAATTTCTGAGAACAAAGACGTTACCGCCCCGGATACGCGCAGCAGCAGTACAACGGCATTTTTTGAAGCCTTGATAACAGATATACCGGTTGTCAGAATGAAACCGATAACGAAAAGAAGCGCCATGATCGCAAAAGCGCCGTAAAAATCCGCATACGCCAACAGGAAAGACTTGACCGGGAAGCCGATCATCCCTGACGCGGGATACACCCTTGAAAACAGGATGTATTCGTGTGCGAAAAGGGCCAGCAACCCACCGGTTGTCACGAGAAGAAGCATCCCCCCGGCGGCAATGAACCATGCGGAATGTCCGTTTCTGCCGGTATAGAAACGGAGGCAGGCAATGAAAAGAAGCACCGGCAGCCAGAGCCCGCCGATACCAAAAAGGCCGATGACCAATCCCGCCAGATGGGCCCCCACAAGGCCGAAAAAGTTTCCGGTTTCACCGGACGCCACGCTATTATGCAGCGATGGGTCGCTTTGGCTGTAGGAAAAAAGACTGGCAGCCGTAAAAAGAACCAGGAAAAAAAGAAAAATACCTGTAATTTCTCTTCTCATGAATCGGTGCACCTGAAGGCTGCTATAGTTCGAGGATGAACGGCAGAATTACCGGCCGTCGTTTGATGGTAAAATTGAAATATTCCCGCAGGGCTCCCGGCAGGCGCTTTCTGAGCAGCTCGGCCCTGTGCGGCATATCCACAATATCTTCAATGATCTCAAGAATAATGCACTTGGCGTCCTCAAGGATGTGCCCGGTTTCCGTTTCGAAAACAAAACCTTTGGAGATGATTTCCGGACCAAAAAGGACAAAGCCCGTTTCCTCGTCAATGATAAGGTTAATGACGACCAGCCCCTCCTCCGACAGCATGCGCCTTTCCTTGAGTACCGACCGCCCCACATCGCCGATTCCCTTCCCGTCGACCAGCACGCGGCTTGTTGCCACTTTTTCCCGGAGTGTTGCCTTGCCACCGGAAAACCCTATAATGTCGCCATTTTCCGCAAGCAGAACATTCTCCCTGCCGATTCCCGCCGACTCGGCAAGCCTGGCATGATGGTACAGATGCCGGTATTCCCCGTGAATCGGAATGAAATATGTCGGCCGGGTCATTTCCATCATCATTACCAGCTCTTCCTTGAAGGCATGTCCGGATACGTGGATATCGGATATCTTTTCATAGATGACATTGGCCCCTTTTCGAAAAAGGTTGTTGATAATCTTGGCGATTGCCTTTTCGTTTCCGGGGATGAACTTGGATGACAATATGACCGTGTCATTCTGCCTGGCCTTGATCTGCTTGTGCGTACCGGTGGACATCCTGGCAAGGGCGGACATGGGCTCCCCCTGGCTGCCGGTTGTCATGATAAGGATCTGCTCTTCCGGATAATCATTGATTTCATCGATGCTGATTTCCATCTCAGGAGGGATGCGAAGCAGATTCAACGCCTTCGCAATCCGGACGCTCAACTCGATGGACCTCCCGCTGAACACGATTTTCCGTGGACCCGATTTCAGAATATTTACGACCTGCTGAATCCTGGAAACATTGGATGCAAAAAGCGCAACGATGACACGCCCCGGGCTGTTCTCAATGAGATGTTTCAGGGTGTTGCTGACATGCACATCCGAGGGCGTGCGCCCTTCTCTTTCCACGTTGGTCGAATCCGACAGAAGCGCCAAAACCCCCATGTCTCCATAGCGTGTAAACGCTTCAACGTCCGTTTGCATCCCCTCGATAGTGGAATCGGATATCTTGAAATCGCCGGAGTGGATAACCAACCCTTC
>JAABUA010000062.1 GCA_011389515.1 Desulfobacteraceae bacterium | reverse complement strand
CAAGGTTGCGAATCGGACGGAGATCTGCCTGCGAGCCCGGTAAAAACGCCTGGATACCGATATCCACGGAAAAACCACCCTTGACGCGATTGCTGATAATACCCTGAACAATGCCGTCGGCTTCAAAAACTTCCTTTATGGAATCCCAGACTTTGACCTTTGCGGCCTTCTCCTTGGAAAGGATGACTCTTTCTTCCTCTTCATCCCACCATTCGATCATGACTTCCACGACATCATCGACGTCAACGTCGACCTCTCCCTTGTCGTTCTTGAACTCGTGAATCGAGATCTGTCCTTCGGACTTGTACCCCACGTCTACGAGCACGTAGTCCCTGTCCACGGATATGATCCTGCCGTTGACGACTTCTCCTTCTTCGAAACGCTTGAGGCTTTCCTCGTACATTTCCATCAGGGACTCCATGGTCTGATCGGCCGTCCCTTCGCTTTCACCGTCAAACTCGGCCACATCCACTTGTGCCCCCGAATCGTCCAGTTCCTCCAAGCTTTCCGTTCTGTTCTCAGTGTTGTCTGCAAAATTTTCCATTTAAAAAAAGTACCCCCTTTGGCCTATTAAACTACCTCCAAAACGTTCTAACGACGTGGAGTATAAAACGTCTTAAATAACAAACGTAAAATCAAAAAACAATCATTAATTTTAACGGTTTCACAAAAAAGCTTCTTTTGCCTTATGCAGCATGATTCTTTTGGCACTAAGCCCCTTGTTTTAAAAGTACAACCGCGACCATCTGGTCCACCACCGACGCCGGCGGCAGCTTTGTGGAATCGATAATCACGGCGTCGTCCGCCGGCTGTAACGGCGCGATCGCACGGGAAGAGTCATTGTCGTCTCTTGTTTTCATATCTTCAAGGACATCCTCGAAAGATTGGGACCCGGCATCCTTGTATTCCAAAAACCTGCGCCTGGCACGCGCCTCGATATCCGCAATCAAAAAGAACTTCACATCCGCATCCGGAAAAACAACAGTCCCCATATCCCTTCCTTCAAATACGGCCGCTTTTTTTGCACCCAACTGTTTTTGAACACCAAGAAGCGCTTCCCGGACGACCGGCTTTGCCGATACTGCAGAGGCAAGCATCGTAATTTCCGGCGTCCGTATGTCATTGGAAATGTCCTTCCCCCCTGAAAAAAGGCGCACCCCCTTTTCCGTGTGCCCGAATTTCAGGTCAATGTCCGCTGCAAGCGCGGAAAGGGCTTCTTCATCTTCCGGATCGATTCCACGCGAGGCGACCTCAAACGCCACCCCCCGGTACAATGCGCCCGTATCGACATACAAAAACCCCAACCGATCGGCAAGCATCCGGCTAACCGTGGTTTTCCCCGCTCCGGCCGGCCCGTCGATGGCAATGAGCAACGGCTTGACATCTCCCTTTTCCATATCATATCCTTTCGTGCAAAGCCTGCGGTAAAAGCCGCAGCAAAGCATGGTCATGCACCGCCAGTACTGTCCATGACGGTAGCGAAGGCCTTCAAAAAGGCTTCATTTTCCTTCCTGAGACCGGCCGTAACCCTTATGTACCGGGGATATCCATATGAAACCATGGAACGGATGATGACACCCTGCCGGAGCATGGCCTCAAAAACCGCATCTGCGTCCTGCTGGACGTCAATGAGAAAAAAGTTGGCCTCTGTCGGAAAATAATTGATCCCCAGCCGCTCAATGCCCGCATAAAGAAACTCCAGTTCCCCGTGCACGAAATGAATGGTCCGATTCAGAAAATCATTGTCGTCAAGCGCTGCGCATGCACCGGCCTGGGCAAGAGAATTTGCATTAAACGGCTGCCGGACCCGGTGCAGGAGCCCCGCAACCGCAGCAGGCATCAACCCGTATCCGATCCGTATGCCCGCCAGTCCATAGGCCTTGGAAAATGTTCGAAGGACAACAACAGGACGATCCCCCGTGCAATATGCGATTCCGTCCAGGCAGTCGGGATCCTTTGCAAACTCGATGTATGCCTCGTCGATGACAACGACGACATGCCCGGGTATTTTTTCAAGAAAGGCTTCAAACCCTTTTTTTGTGATAATCGTCCCGGTGGGATTGACCGGGTTATTCAGGAAAACAATCCGGGTTTTGTCCGTAACCTGCGCGGCAATGGATTCAAAATCGACAAACAGCGACTTGAGCGGCACAAAAACGGGAACCGCCCCGCAAGACATCACCATTATTTCATACATCAGAAACGAAGGTTCCGTCATAATGGCCTCGTCTCCCGGCTCAAGAAGCGACCGTGTCAGCATCCCGATAATTTCATCCGAGCCGTTGCCCAGTACAACGCATTCAGCAGATAGGTTGAACCGGGCGGCCAGCTTTTCAACAAGATAATATCCTCGCCCGTCCGGATACCGGTGAAGCCCTTCCATGGCGGCTTTCATGGCGGCAACCGCCGCCGGCGATGAACCCAGGGGATTTTCATTGGATGCCAGTTTAACGGAATTTCTGATCCCGTATTCCCTTTCAAGCTCCTCGATGGGCTTTCCGGGTTTATAAACCCGTATGGACTGAATATAATCCGGTACTTTCAGCTTCATTTTTCGCATCACCCTATAAAAGATATTGGCATGAAAGACAATTTTGAGATAAATTCTTGTATGTATCCCTTGTTCAGACAGGGACAGGTTATACCTTTTTTACATGATTTATTCAAGATATTGCTTTTCCATTCCAAAGGACTGCGGGGGAAACACCAAGTTGCTATTTCATTGAACGACAGGTGATTCTACCTTTTTTCTCCATAAATGAAACGAAACCTTTTCCCAACTTTGGTGAAGAGAGTTTCTCAGTGAAGTTGGCACTTGAGATTTACGGTATATTGATATATTTTTTTAAAAAAACCCTTGAAACAATCATAACCCCTGAACCCCCAACAAAAGGTGTGCCATGACCACTGCATATCAACTGACCATCCCCGTGGAAAACAAGCCCGGAACCCTTGCCGAAGTATCCAGCATCCTTGCCAGGGAAAAATTCAATATCCGGGCGATCACCATTTCATCGTTCGGAGAGAGCGGTTTTCTGAATATCATGGTGGATGATCCGAAGCTGGCAAAAAAAACGCTTGAAAAAGAAGGTGTTGTCGTAGAACTCAAGGAAATCATAGCGGTCATCCTGGATGACAAACCCGGCGGTATGGACAAGCTGGTGCAGTACATGTCAGAAGAAAGGATCAATATCGAAAATGCGTACGGATTTGTCCTTGAAAGCCACAAAACAGCCGTTTTTGTCATAGATGTATCGGATATCGAAAGCACGCGGAGGCTTCTCAGGGATAAAGGGTTTAAAACGCTGGGAACAGAAGAACTTGCCACCATAGAGCCGTTTCATTACCTGAAGTATTAGAAGCCGTTTTACAATCTCGGATCAGGTTCGGGTAATGTAGGGCTGCTACAGCAGGCTGGGCAGATAAAGGGCGATCCACGGGAAGGGGATGAGGAGCAGGGTTGCGATAATCATGGCAATAAGCATGGGGACCACCCCCTTGAAAATCGTGTTCAAAGGCACGTCCCGGGCCACGCCGCTGACCACGTAAACGTTGACCCCCACCGGCGGCGTAATCACGCCGATCTGGGTGACCAGTACGATAACCACGCCAAACCAGATCGGGTCATAGCCCAGTTCAATGACCACCGGGTAAAATATCGGAATGGTAAGCATGATCAGGGCGAGCGCGTCGATAAAGCATCCACCGACAAAATAGACAAGAATGATGAAACACATGATCATCGCAGGGGCCAGGTCGAACGAGGTGATCCAGCCGGCGATATCAAAAGGAATGCGCGTGACCGCCATGAAACGGCTGAAAATGGTGGCGCCCGCCACGATGACCAGTATCATGCAGGCGATCCTCGTGGTTTCGAAAAGCGCCTGCACAAAACCTTTCCGGTCAAGATTCCCGCGCAGGAGTGCAATCGCCAGCGTACAGAAAGCACCGATGCCGCCCGCCTCCGTGGGGGTAAAGATTCCCTTGAAAAGCCCCCCCATTACCAATGCGAATATGATAAGGGTCTCAACAAGGCCGGACAGGGATTTCATTTTTTCCCTGATCGTCGCTCTTTCCCCCGGTGGCCCCAATTCCGGCCGCAAACGGGTCCAGATAAGAATGCTTGCCACAAAAAGGACCGATAACAGCAGGCCGGGAAGGATCCCTGCAATGAACAGCTTTCCGATGGACTGTTCCGTGAGTATTCCATAAACGATGAAAACCACGCTTGGCGGGATGAGAATGCCCAGACTGCCGCCCGCCGCAACCACACCCGTAGCCAGTTCCGGTTTATAATTATACCGTTTCATCTCCGGCAGGGTTGCCGCTCCCATGGTTGCGGCCGTGGCATTGGTGGAACCGCATATGGCGGAAAAGGCAGCACAGGCCCCGATGGTGGCAATGGCCAAACCGCCCGGTATATGACCCACAAATTTGTAGGCCGCATCAAACAGGCGCGATGAAATCCCCGAGTGAAACGCAATCTGCCCCATAAAGACAAAAAGCGGAATGACCGTGAGATTGTAGGAACTGAAAACAGAAAATACATCTCTTGCCATCAGGCTCAATGCAGCATCGAGCGATACGATGCTTGCAAAACCGAGCATGCCGATAATGGCCATGAGATACCCTACCGGCATCTTCGAGAAAATCAAAACAAACAGGGCCACAATGCCGATTATGCCGATCACTGTCGGGGTCATTCGCTTTCCACTCCCTTGAACTGGAGCAGCAGTTCCATTAACAGTACCGGACAAAGCAAAATGCAGCCAGCCGCCACCCCGTATACAAAGGGGTAAATCGGCATTTCAAGCGTTGATGACACAGACCCGGTAACCCTGAGGGTCGATCCGTATTGAAGGCTCTTCCACGCGATAATGGAAAAAAGAAAGATCGCCAGAATACTGTTGATGATATTGATCACAATCCGCGCAAGCCGTGGAAGCCGCTGTACAAGAAAATCAACGGCAATGTGCCCTTTTTCAACCGCGGTATAGGGAAGCGCGAACGCAATCGCCAGGGCGCTTAAAAAACCGATGGTTTCATAGGCCCCCGGAATAGAAACGCGGAAAAAACGCAGCAGCACGTCACCGGTCGTGACCAGCATCATTAAAAAGATCGCCGCCGAGGCAATCCAATTGATCCTGGCAGCTGCTTTTGAAATATATTGATTGACGCGCAATATGGAAAACATTGATCCTGTCCTGCAAATCCACGACACTGAATTTCACATCGGCAGCATGATAACAAGTGTCCATCCAGAAAAAGCGGATTCCGGATGGACACCCACAGGCCGGAAATAGTTAATTGCTGTGCCTGTCAATTAGTTCCTGCAGCAGATCAACCATTTTTTTGCCTTCAAACCCATTTTGATCCATTGCTTCGATATATTCATTGATCACCGGCCCTATGGCCTTTTTCCACAAATCATTTTGTTCCGCTGACAATTCAATGATCTGGTTGTCCAGGCCCAGCGTATATTCAACGCCGTCTTCATCCGCTTCGTCCCATATTCTGCCGTGCTCTTCAATCCACTGCTCACTGACCTCCATGAAAACGCGCTGGACATCTTCAGGCATCCGGTTGAATTTATCTTTGTTCATTACCACGAACATGGCCGTTGTGTAACCGATCTCGTTGCAGTCGGTTGTCGAATTGATCACCTCTCCCTGCCGCCATCCCTTGAGCGTTTCCATGGGAGCGAAAGTCCCCTCCACCACGCCCTTCTGCAAGGCCTCGTAGGTGTCCCCCTGGGGCATTGCCACAGGAGTAGCGCCCAGCGCTGAAACCATTTTCGCACTCAGACCCGTTGAACGAATCTGCATTCCTTTTAAATCGTCAAGTGTTTCAACAGGCCGCTTCGTATGCAACAGGCCAGGGCCGTGGGCATGTAGGTAAAGCACCTTTACATCATCCAACTCCTCTGGTTTTAACTCTTTATAAAAATCGTTTGCCACCATGGTTGCCGTCATGCCGGAGGGGTATCCCATGGGAAGATCCACGGCTTCCATTACCGGAAAACGGCCCCTGGTATATGCGAATACGGACATCCCGATATCCGATATGCCCTTTACAACGCCATCATAACACTCGGCTGCACCGGTCAGGGTACCACCGGGGTAGATATTGATTTTTACCGCATTATCGGTTCTTGACTCGATTTCCCTTGCCCAGGCCTCCGCGCCTTTATTGTGAACGTGCGCCGGGGGGAAAAATATGGAATAATTCAACTCGATCACCTCGCGTTCCGGAGCGGCCGCCTGCCCGGCGTCCGTGGCCGGATCATCAGACTGGCCGCAGGCTGCGGCAAATATAACCAGGCATATACCTGCAAAAAAGCGAATCATTGATTTTTTCATAGCGCATCCCCTTGTTTTGGTTGGTGCGGCAGATCCTGCAGAAATAAAAGGACCGCCTGTTGTAGTACCCTTCAGCCGATTGGAAAACAGTGCATGATTCGTAAAACAGTAAAACACCCAACGGGCGAAAAAACTATCATACCCGTTTAAAAAAAGAAATAGAAGGTCGTAAAAATGATCATACTATTATGAATTTTATCACAATCAAGAGATATTTATTCGTGAACCGAACAGAAAGCGCCTTGTCGCCAAATTTTCTTTTCCATCAACAATACCGGTGCAATCCTGCATAACAGGCTGCTATGAAACAGCAAACCGGGCCACCAATGCCCGCAACACCCCCATCATCAACACAGGGAAAAAGACGCATTAAAAAACAGCCATAATTGACATACGATAAAATACATAATATTTTAACGGTATAAAAGCATTATTACTGCTTTTTTATAAAACAATCCTCCGGACAGGTATTATGCTCGCGTCACGATGCCATATTTACGCTGAAATCCAGGGCGCAAACAGTAAAAATGGGGTGAAAAACAAGCGCATCTGTTTTTCTTTGCTTGCCGTAATCGCTGCCCTCTGCCTGTGCCTGCATGGCAGTGCGGTTTATGCGGAAAGAATTTCTGCGGACGAGGTCGAGATCATAACCCCTGTATACACACCGAAGCCGGAGAATTTCAGACCCAGGTTCGGACAATACACATACGACGTAAGCTGGCAGGGAATTCCCGCAGGCACCCTGGAATTGAAGCTGGCGCAAAAAGGACCGGATTATCGGATCGAGGCAAGCGCCCGCACCAATCGATTCATTGATTTTTTTTACCGGCTTCGGTACAGGACCGAAGCCCTTATATCCGCCACCACGCTTTACCCCAAAACATCCTTTTATGACAACCGGGAAAACAAGCGAAGGGAAAATACCAGAATCGATTTTCTGCCGGACGGCGAAATCAAGTCCGTACACGAAGATCGCCGCGGCAGAATCCATGAACTCCGGTTCAAATCGAACAATTTCACGCTTGATCCTTTTTCCGCCGTATTTCTTGCACTGAGCCTGGAATGGGAAGTCGGGGATACCCGCCAATTCGATACGTTTACCGGAAAGAGCCGCTACCTGGTCGAACTTACCGCCATTGAAAAAACGACCATCCGGGTAAGGGGAACCGACCGGGAAGCGATTGTGATTTCCCCCCGCGTAAAAAACCTCACCAAAGTCGACCCCTCTGAAGACGATGACAAAATCCGGGAGGCAAGAATTTATATCAGCACGGACACATCACGGGAAATACTCAAAATAACAGGCGATGCCTTTATAGGCACGGTCAATACGGACATGGTTTCCTTTACGCCTTCCAAAAACGAGACCACGCAGACATCCTCGCTGAAAAATGAACGGATCCCCGATTGGCAGCGTAACGTACAGTAACCCATGCCTTCTGCTTTTTATCCATGATGATTGAAAACCGTTTTCTTTTTCCTGTTTTATGGGTATAGGCTTTTCTTTGATCATACAAACAAGAACAACTCGGTTTATACATACCACAGGGGAAAGGCAATGAGCAAAGAGCTGGTTTTTATAACGGTCATCGGGGCCGATCGGAAAGGTATCGTGGCGACGGTATCCAATTTTCTTTATGAAAGCAATATCAACATCGTTGATATCAACCAGCGGATTATGACCGACGGATATTTTATCATGACGATGCTTGCCGATATCGTGGATGCCAGCATTTCAATGGATGCGCTCTGCGCCGGGCTTGAAAAAGTCGGCAACCACCTGAATATGAAGATCCAGGTCCAGCACGAAAACATATTTAAAATGATGCACAGGATATGAGCCATGACGTTCACCCTTGAAGAGATATATGAAACCACCAACATGATCCTGCACCAGAACCTGGATATACGGACCGCCACGCTGGGCATCAACCTCAAAGATCTGATCGATTCGGACTTTGAATCCTTTCGGCGAAAGGTATATGACCGGATCGTTTCACACGGCGGCAAGCTGATTGAACAATCAGGCATACTCGAACGGAAATACGGCATTCCGATTGTCAACAAGCGGATTGCAATAACCCCCGTAAGCCTGATCATGGAATCGCACTGCAGCTTTGAAAAATATGCACAAATGGCGGAAACATTAGACATTGCGGCGAAGGACGCAGGAATCGATTTTATCGGGGGCTTCGGGGCGCTGGTGCAGAAGGGCATGACCCGTTCCGACAGGATGCTCGTCGATGTGCTCCCCGAGATTTTGTCGACAACCGAGCGGGTTTGCGCCTTTTTGAACGTAGGGTCCAATGTTTCCGGTCTGAACATGGATGCCGTCAACCTGCTGGGGGGAATGCTCAAGAAAACCGCCAGGATAAGCGCCTCTTCGGTCGGGTGCGCAAAATTCGTCGTCTTTGTCAATGCGCCGGAAGACAATCCTTTCATGGCCGGCGCGTTTCACGGAGTCGGCGAAGGGGATGCGACGCTGAACATCGGCATCAGCGGTCCCGGTGTCGTTAAAAGCGTGGTTGAAAAAAACCGGGACTGTGACCTCACCCGGCTGTCTGAAGTCATCAAGGGAACGGTTTTCAAAATAACCCGGTCCGGAGAGCTAATCGGCCGGGAACTGGCCGCAGCCCTTGGGATTCATTTCGGTATTGTGGACATCTCCCTTGCGTCCACTACTGCAACCGGGGATTCGGTGGCCAATGTCCTCGAAGCATTCGGCATTGAAAAAATCGGCACCCATGGCTCGACGCTGGCCCTTGCCCTTTTGATGAACGCGGTAAAAAAGGGGGGGGCCATGGCAAGCGGCAATGTGGGAGGGCTGAGCGGAACCTTTATCCCCATCAGTGAGGATGCCGGCATGATCGAAGCCGTCCAATGCGGCGCCCTGGGCCTCGACAAGCTGGAGGCGCTCACCGCTGTCTGCTCCGTGGGGCTGGACATGTTCGCCGTCCCCGGGGACACCCCCGATGAGACCATCAATGCGATTATTGCAGATGAACTGGCCATCGGCATCGTCAACAACAAAACCACGGGGGTGCGCATTATCCCTGCTTTCGGAAAAAAGGCAGGGGAAATGATACAATTCGGGGGGCTGTTGGGAACAGTGCCGGTAATGAAAGTAAACCCCTATTCCGCAAAAGCGTTTTTAAACCGGGGCGGCCGCCTGCCCGCGCCGGTGACCAGTATGCGCAACTGATGGCGAATGGCAGCCAATTCAGCGCCCGGCACTCTTTCTCTGCCTTATCAGCCGCAGCAACCCCGGGCTTTTGTGCATATACATCAGCGGCGAATCAAATTCTGCATCGATAAATATTTTCTCCAGTACCTCAAATAAAACAAGACGGTCGGGCCAGGTAAAGGTTTTTTTCCGTTCTTCCAGTTCACGCCTGATGGTTTCTGCTTCCGGATTGGCATTAAATACGCTGCATTCTGCTTCCGAACACAGAAACATTTCGCAAATTATGGGCTTTATCCGCCATGCACAGCCCTTTTGCGTCAGGTATATGCATTTATATTCATTTTTCGGAGATGTAATGGTCATTTCGAGCTGGTCGAGTTCGTCCTTTTCCATTTGGCCGGCATTGATCACCACGTCCGCCCAGAAGGTGAGAATTCCGTCTTTTGTGCAACAGGCGCTGAGCCTGCTTCCGTAGCAGTTTTTCGAACATGTGCGCTCAAACCATCTTTTAAAAAATGTTTCGGCGTCCGACCGGAACGCCAGATATTCGCGGGTCTGGGCTCTTACATCGAAATCTCCAATGTTTTCTGTGGTATCAAGCAGATCCATATGCTGCCTGACCATTTGAAGAGCCTGGATCTGTTCCTGTTGATAGATATTCATGACACCTCGCTATGTTGTGATTCCATTGACGGCTTCCGGCATATTTGACAAGATTCTGAAACGCACATTATAATAGGTATGAAACAGACTGTTTCCGAAGCCATCAACGGTAATGTCAACAAAAAAGGATTTCGCATATGCCATCCGGCCTTCGCTTGTATAACACCCTGACCCGGCGCAAGGAAATCTTCAAACCGCGGGAAGCAGGAAGAACCGTAAAGTTGTTCACATGCGGACCGTCCATTTATGCATGGCCCCATGTCGGCAATTACCGGACATTCCTGTTTGAGGATGTGCTGCAGCGTTATTTGGAGTACCTGGGGTACACCGTCCAAAGAGTGATCAATTTTACCGATGTTGAAGACAAGGCCATCAACCAGGCCGTTACATCTGGCGTTTCCATCGAGGATCTGACCCAACCCGTTGCGCAGCGATTCATTGCGGATTGCCGGCTGCTTGAAATCGCGCTTCCCGAGATTATACCCCGGTCTTCGACCTGTGTCGATGAAGCCGTATCCCTGATCCGGAAATTGCTCGAAAAAGGGGTTGCATACCGCCACGGGATCGATATTTTCTATGACCCATTGGCGTTCAAGGGATTTGGGAAGCTTTTCGGCCTGGACATGCGCCGGTGGCCGAAAAAGAAGGTCCGCTTCCGAAGGGACACTTATCCGGGCAAACGCTGGAATTTGGGCGATTTTATCCTCTGGAAAGGACGCCGGAAAGAAGACGGGGATGTATACTGGAAAACGCCGTTGGGAGAAGGCCGGCCGGCATGGAACATACAGGATCCGGCCATGATGGCAAAACATCTGGGGTATACAACGGACATCTGGTGCGGCGGCGTGGACAATCTTTACCGTCATCACGATTACAACATCGCCGTGATGGAAGCGGTATCGGGGAAAAAATTGTCCCGCTTCTGGCTTCACTGCGAACATGTGCTGTCCAACAACAAGAAAATGTCCAAAAGTACGGGCAACATCATATATGTAAACGACCTGCTCGAGATGGGGCTGCAACCCCGCCATATCCGTTTTTTCCTGATATACAGCCACTTTCAAAAGCGTATCGACCTGAACAGTGAAAAGCTTCTCCTGGCGCGCGGTAAAGCGGATACCCTAAAAGACCTTATAACAAGGCTCGCTGAAAACGGAGACGTATCCTGCAAAACCGATCCGGTCGCGGCAGACCTGATTAAGCAGATGACGCCGGTATTCGAGGCGCAGATGAATAACAATTTGGACGTAAAAGGCGCTTTTGATGCCGTCTATACCATCGTAAGGCAGCTTTCCAAAATGAACACCGATGGGAGAGTGGCTCCTGAAGATTGCCATCATGCCATTAAAAAACTCCGGCAGATGGACAGTGTGTGGCGAATTCTGGATTGACTTCAAATTGATGAACCCGTAAAAGTAATTTTCCATGCATCATGGCTGCGGCCCATGGCAGGACCAATGGAACCGGGGAAACGGATTTTCGGCCGTCTACGGAAAATTTTAGATGAAAATTCTGTCGATTGTGATTATTCTTATTGTCAAGCGCTACGTAAACAACAAAAAAATGGAGTCTGATTATGGCTGTTATTACTATCTCCAGACATTTTGGAGCCGGCGGCCGTACCCTCGGCCAGATGGTCGCTGAAAAGATGAATTTCAAGTTTTTAGACGATGCCGTTATCCAGGAGCTCTCAAAGCGCATCCGGGTCACGAAAGAATCCGTCACGGAAATGGAAGATATTGCCGGCGGCCTTTTCTCCAAGATTATTTCCGCCATGTTAAGCAGAGGCTACATGGAACGGCTTGCAGGAGAGAGTTCGGGCTATATTGATGAAGTGATCTATGTTGAAAAACTGAAAGAAGTCATCACCGATCTTTCCAAGCAGGACAATGTCGTGCTGCTTGGACGCGGCAGTCAGTTTATCCTGTCGGAACATGAAAATACCTTTCATTTCTTGCTGGTGGCGGACAAGGAACAGCGGATAAAATTCATGCAGCGCCGCTATAATCTTTCCGACAGCAAGGCCTACCAGGAGGTTCTGGGCGGGGAAAAGCGAAGAAAAAATGTCTATGCAAAACTTGGCTGCACCAATTACAACGATCCGGAAAGCTACCACATGGTCCTCAATATGAGCCGTCTGACCCTGGAACAGGCCATGAACCAGATTGTTACCCTTGTAAGACAACCGCCCGTTGCCTCGCAACCCGTGTAACTCACGATAAAAACAAAACAGGTTGGAATGACTGTCACCAGGGAAGAAGAAGCATTAATCAGTCAGGCGACAGAAGACCTCTTTACCTATGCCATCGACCGCGAAGAGGTAAAATGGCTCATGGAAAGGCTCCATCAGGAAGCCGAGATCAACCGGACAGCCGTGGAATACGAACTCGGGGTGATGAAAATCATTGCCACCGGATGGGCCATATCCTTTCACCTGGAAGGTTCACCCTGCAAAAAGAACCTGCTTGCGGGCTTCTGGAGCAGGATATTTGAATTTTCAAACGGATTGTCCGAGACCGCCGACACCATGACCGGCACCCGTATTGATTATTTCCAGGTGCTCAAAGAACGGCTCGACCAGTATGTTAACGCAATCGCCACAAGCTCTGATGCAAAAACGGCAAATGAGCCTGGTGTTGTCATCGGCCCCCATTTTGCGGCTATTTGCGGTAACAGCGAGGACATTTACACCCGGATGACCGGCGTTCGCATGTTCATGACCAACGTAAGCCGGGTCGGCCAGTATCTGAAAGGGGCAGGCTTTGCACAGCAAGGACGGACCGATGAAAACGATCGCGGCAGTGGACCTGAAAAATGGCAATAAAAACCATGCTTTTCATGAACGTTTTCTGGAAGATGATTTTCAAATCATCCACATTGAAACCGGAGGCGACATGGACAGCGTCGCGGAAGCGCTTGAAAAGTGGGACGCCCGTGCCGATGTCCTTGCCATTGAAAATCTCCGGTTTCCCTTTCGAACAGGCCCGGAGACCCTGCATGATCAGCAGGAGGAAAAAATAAACGAACTCGCCGGCTTTTTCAACGCCCCTTTTTCCACCGGATGCAAAACACATGCGGTGTGCCGGAAATGGACCCTGGATCAAATCGAAAAAAGCGTTGGGGACGATCTCTTTGGGGATGCGAAAATTCTTTTTACCTCCGGCATGACCGATGCCGATATCGCCCGGAATCTTTTAGAGTATACCGACAGGCTTTCCTTCTGTGATCCGGTATTGTCCGGCGGAATCCCCAAGATACTGCATTCCATGGAAGATTTGCGGCTCTATGCGGAGTACATTCATCCGGTGTCGGAAAAGGTACAGGCAAAAAAATGGGCGCAGATGACCTTCTTTCTTGACGCGTGCAGTTCACATATCGTTTCTGCCGGTATCAAAAATGCCGATATCGTGGTGGTGCCGCATTACCGCTTTTTTGAAGATATCGGCCATTGCGGCATCGACGAACTCAAAGGAAAAATCGTGATGACCGCAGCAGTTTCCTCAGAAAAGCACAATTTTCTTAAAAAGCGGGGTGTGCGCATGATCATCGACACCATACCAAAAATGACGCAGAACATCGTCGGACCGGGCGTTTTGGAGGCCATGATCATGGCCTCCTCGGCCAAAAACCAGCAGTCCCTGGCCGACCGGCACATTGAAAACGCAATAAACCGCGCAACCGCAGAACCAAGGATGATCTTTCCCTTCGGAAACAAAACAGGAGGCAACACGACGCAGGATTCAGGGGGTCATTCCGGCAGATGAAAAATTACTACAACGCAGTAGATGGGGCTTTTAACGTAGCCATCAACTTTCTTCATTTTCAGGGAAGTCTCCCAGCATGACCCAGTACCGGTCCAGTTCACGGTCCAGCGCTTCCGCACCGGGCAGACAGCGCGTCAAAAGATCCCAGAACCGCTTCCCATGGTTTTTCACCTTCGTGTGAACCAGTTCGTGGACAATGGCGTAATCCATCAACTCCTGGGGAAGGCGAACGAGGTTGACGTTCAGGTTGATGTTGTTTGCCATGGAGCAGCTTCCCCACCGGGTTTTCTGGCTTTTCACAAAAACCTTGTTATAGGGCAGGCCGAGTTCTTCCGACAGCTGGTTGAGTCTGCAGACAAGCACCTGCCTTGCGGCTTTCCGGGTTGTCGGGTATACGGTGACAGCATCTTCGATCTCTTTGGCCATCACCTCGATTTTCTCGAGATGCTTCCGAAGCCATTGTTTCTTGGACCGGGCAAAGAGCTCCGCATCGGTAAAGGAAACGCCCGGCGGCACCGCCACACGAATGACATTTAACGGTTTTATGGTAAGATTGAAGTGCTTGGCCCGCCGGCTTCTCTCAAGCAGCACTTCCCCAACACCCCGGATTTCAACTACTTTTTTAGATGCCATAAGGATAACAGATCACATTTGAGCGGTCGGTGTAAAAAGAGATGAACCTGTCAACAGCCAAACACACCGTTTTTCCGGATGTTTCAACCAATAACGAATTGGCGTCCATCATTCCTTACTTTTGATTTTTTTGCAACAAAAAAATCCTGATAAGCCTGTTTTTATGCGCGTTGCCGACAATTCACATCGATAGAACCCATCTCAAAATTGGTAGAGCAGCTGTTTTTATAACCGGTTTGCCGCACCGCAAAACAGTCATCTATGCATAGCAAGGCCACATCATGGCCATGCTTTTCTTGATATAATGCATGAAACAGCGTATATATTGCCTGATCTGTAATAAATCTCGCAGTCCATGATCGTTTTTTTTCATATATAGAAGGAGGAAGGAGGCAGGACTTGCAAATTGAAGATATCCAAACGGTGTTAATCGTCGGCTCGGGCAACATGGGGCAGCAGATCGGATTCCAGTGTGCAGCATCCGGTTTGAATGTCATTCTCTATGATATCAGCGCAGATATGCTTGAAAAAGCGATGGGACGCATGGGCAAACTCGCACAAACCTATATTTCATCCGGAAGACTGACGGAAAATGGCGCCCGGGAAGCCATCTTACGGATCAAAGCGGAAAGCGATCCGGAAAAAGCGGGCTGTTCCGCCGATATGATCAGCGAATCGGTTCCTGAAGATCCGGAGCTGAAGGGTAGGACCTTTGCCGCCTTTAACGATATATGTCCCGCCCGTACCATTTTCACCACCAACACGTCTTCTCTTCTTCCCTCGATGTTCGCCCAGGCCACCGGCCGACCGGATCGGTTTGCAGCCCTTCATTTCCATGACACCCGGTTCACGAATATCGTGGACGTTATGCCCCACGCCGGAACATCAAAGGAAACCATATCGCTTATTGAAGCATTTGCAAAGAAAATCGGACAGGTGGCGATCGTCCTGCAAAAAGAGAGCAATGGGTATGTATTTAACGCAATGCTGATGACGCTTCTGGAATCAGCCCAGACATTAGCGGCAAGGCAAGTGGCTTCTGTGGAGGATATCGACAGGTCCTGGATGGGCGTGATGCACACCGTAGTGGGACCCTTTGCCATCATGGACAGTATCGGTATCGACACGGTATATAAAATAACCGATTACTGGGCAAAAAAAACCGGCAATCCCCAGCAGGAGGCCAACGCTCTGTTTCTGAAGCAATATGTTGACAGGGGAGACCTTGGCGTAAAAACAGGGCGCGGGTTTTACACGTACCCGGATCCTGCCTTTCAAAAACCGGGATTTATCGAGGGAGCAAAACATGAATACACCGGCGCTTGATTCTGCGGCAAGCCAGGTTGCCGCCATGAAAGACGGCAAAATATCCGCAACGGAACTTCTCGATCATTACCTCGAACGGATCGACAGGCTTAACCCGAAGCTGAACGCCGTTGTTTTTATGGATGAAGAAACCGCAAGGGAGCGTGCGAAACAAGCCGATACAGC
>JAABUA010000061.1 GCA_011389515.1 Desulfobacteraceae bacterium | reverse complement strand
CTTGAAATGCCAGCATGAGCAATCCGGAAACGGATGGAATAAGTGTTTTGTAAATGCGTTTCCCGTTCATTTTTTATTGCCTTTCATAGTTTACTTTATTCATGCCGCCTCAACGATCTGTTTCAGCTTTTGCGCGATTGTCCCGGCAACATCCTGCAACTGCGGGTTGTCCACCGCTTGCATCGATGCGATCGGATCGATGGCGGCAATCTCGATGGTTCCATCTACCTTTTCTTGGACAATGACGTTGCAGGGCAGCATCGTACCGATTTTATCCTCCGCCTGGAGCGCCTTGTAGGCATAGGGCGGATTGCAGGCGCCGAGGATTTTATAGTTTCGAAAGTCGACATCCAATTTTTTTTTCAGGGTGCTTTTAACATCGATTTCCGTTAGAATACCGAATCCTTCCGCTTTTAAAGAATTCTTTATCCCTGAAACAGCCTCTTCGAAATCTGCGCGAACTGTTTTACTGTAATAGTATGCCATTTCTATCTTCCTCCCTGTTTATCAACGCGGGTATAGGTTGGACGATCTCTGTATTTTGTCTGAAAGGATAACCGGGATCGTCGCAGTGTCAAATTTTTCCCCCGCCCAGGGGACGTTCAACCAGTCCGTATTTCTGCAACAGCTTCAGGCGCCGGGCATAACCGTCCACTGCATCCTGGTTCAAAAACAGGCCAATGCCCCGGGCGGCCATAATAGAGCTCCACTTTTACGATGGTTGTGCCCACAGAAGAAAGGCGGCCAGACTGATCCGCCCTGGATTACTATACAGTCTAAGGTTGGCGAAATGAGCACTACTACGGCTATCATGCCTCGCGGATTTATGCCTCTCTGAAGTGCATCATAGTGGCTACCCCCTCCAATAATCCAAATTGGGGGCCGGAGAGGAATGTCAAAACCAAGGTGCATTTTTCATAAGGCCCGGGAATTCTGCATTCGTGCCAAGCATGTTGCATTTTTGGTCCTGGATATTAACCGGAATAAAATTCAAAAGGGAAAACGCAGCTCCGGGCTCGGCCGGGTCATGTGCAAACTGGCAAGCACTGCCGAAACCGCATTGCGCTCCACTTCATCCTGATAAATCTGTTTTCTGATCTCCCGGTTGATTTACGCCTCCTCGGGTGGTCTGCCCAAGGGCGGCCCGAGAGCCGGATACCGTGTCTTTTGAAGAAGTTCCGGCTTTCCCTGGCTCGATAATCCTGTCGGCATGCACCGATTCCGGTTAACCGGCCATACTACGTCCTGAAGCAAGACCGAAATCGTTTCAAGGTCATAAAACAACTAGCATGGCATGGCGCCGCTGCGGCTTTTCGCCGCACTTTCTCCGTCTTTTTGGCTTTTCTCCTTTATTAGATGCGCCCAAGTGACCAAGCCTATGCTGGCAAAGACCAAAGCGAAGCCTACTAGATGGATGGGATGAAATTTGTCCCCAAGCCAGACGTAGGAAAGGATCAGGGCGGAAGCTGGCATTGCGCTCATGTAGCCCGATGCTGTGCTTGCGCGAACTTGACGCAGGCCGTTGAACCAGATCAGTGTGCCAATGGCCAGCGGTCCCATGCCCCATACAAATAGGCCAAACCACTCGTTGAGGGTAGGGATGGCAAAATCAAAAAACGTGGCCTGATAGAGCCCTGGCCCTGCAAACAGTAGCGTTGCTGTCCACACGCTGAGCGGCAGGACCAAAGTGGGAGGCAGGTCATTCATCACCCGCTTGCCCAACAACGAATACAAGGTTTGACTGGCCACAGCCCCGAATACCAGCAGACTCCCCAGCACCAAGTTCCAGCCCGAGGATTGGATGGATTCCCCTGATACATTGATGACCAGTACACCACTCACAGCCAAGGTTATGGCCAGAATCTTGCGCCAACCCATACGGTCGTGCATGAACACTACCGCTGCGACCGCCATTGCCGCGGGGCTTAGACTCATTACCACCGAACCTACCACTCCGTTCACCCGTTGCATGCCCGTGAGCAGAAAGATGGTAAACGCAACAATGCCCACGCCTCCGATAAGCGCGATTTCAATCCAGTCCCTTTTCGAAATTTCGGACAAACGTCTGCGATGCATGATCAAAAATGGAGTCAGCACCAGTGCGGCGAACAGAAGGCGTAAAAACGGTCCCAGAAACAATGGAAAAGCATCGGAGACAACCTTGGCCGAGGGTGTGCCTGTTCCAAACAATGCCATACCGAAAAAAAGCTGCGCATAAACTACCAGTGATCGTCTTAGCTTACTGCCCGCCATAAATCATCCTTATCTACGATAGGGCTTCCTGGGAGATAGCCGTTTTATCGTCTACAAGCAGGAAGTTTTCTGTTCCCCGGGGAACGTCTTGATCCTTAAATATTTTCAGAAGAGCTTTATCATAAAATATTTTCATTTGCCCTGCAGCCTTTGAGATTTTAAATGAAGCAAAAAGCATCCGCATATAAAAATGCCAAGAGTCTGCACGGTTCCAATACAATCCAGTCCGAATAACACCGCAATAAGTACCAGTATAATGCTTCATCCCTGATAAAAAAATATAACGGATGGGTTCTTTCTTGTCTGTAGGACTTAACCGGATTCTTTTGTCAGGCAAAACTTATAGCTTTCTATTCGCCGGCCGACTCCCCGGGCTGAGCGCTGGTTTACAGGAAACCCGAAAACTTAGTTTTTTCTTGACAGATTTTTAATTTGCTGCTGCAGAATACGGCTATGTCCTGGCAGTAATGTGATTTTGCCCCGGACAGGATTGCCAGATTCAATGTGCAAACTTACGGATGCACGGGAATATCCCATTTTCTGGCAAGAAGTCCTCGGGCTGAATTTCCCTTTCAGCAGAAACAACGAGATGACCGGTTGATCCGCTTCACCACCAGGCAATCGCCTCACCGATATACATCACGCCATTGATTGCTAAGATCGTCCAAAGGGTTCTGCGTTATAGTCTCCCGTCTCCCGGATACATCCCGTCTCCCGGATCCATCGTGCCGCCGGGGCCCAAATCCGATAATCCGTCGTTTCCGGTACTCCCCTCATTCCCGGAGTTATTGCCGCCTGGCTCCCCCCCCATGTGGCCGGCAATCCAGTCAGCCATGTGTTCACTCATGTGCGCGCGTGCCTGCTCGGCTGATCGTAGGTGCCACTCCTCTCCGTTATGGGGCATATTCAAGCCGTTTAAAGTGTCGAACATCATGGTGACGTGGACGTCGGTTTCAAATTCATGAACCGATTGATGAAAATCGATCGGTCGACCCGAAACCTCCCGCATGACATCTTCCGTTATCCTGATGCCATTACCCGGATTTGCATCAGCATCGAGGGATTGTATGAAACGAGCCATATTGGTCACTACGGGGTGATCGACATCCACTTCCGAAAAGGGCTCGCCTGCTAGGTGAAGCGGCGTCATCAAGGGTTCGGCCGGCGCCTCACCCAGAACCACATCACCTATTGAGAAACGGACCGTCTCTCCATCCATATAGTGGAATGTACCGTTCTCATCAGTGATTCCGGCCTGGGTTTCGGTCTGGTAATTGAGTCCGGCTACCGGGCTATCCACAAATACGCCGTCATTTATCGCAGCGCCGCCTCCGCCTCCGCCGCTTCCACCTCCGCCGCTGCATCCGACAACGATCAGCCAGCTTAATAAAACGATAACGGCAAAAAAACCGCTCAAGCGAAATTGCCCGACTTTGCCTGTAAATTGACTTTCTACTGATACTGTTTGGTTTTTATGCATTCCGCCTCCTTGGTGGTGCTTTAAATTTTACAGTTGGGAGTTTGTGAAACCCATTTTCTTTTAAAATGGATCAAACGTTAGAGGATCTTCCCTCTGAACTTTTTCCCTTATTTTGAACGCAATGCATATGCCAGCACGAAACATTTTCGCCTTAAAAAATCTAACTAGTTGTAATAACGTTTAAAATTAAGGATTCGGCTCAGCATGCGCATCAAGAAGATTCTGCGATAGACGGGAAAAAATTTCCCACATACCTTTTTTGCCATTTCGCACCTTCAAAAAAAATGCGCTATGGAGGGTGCAAGTGCAAAGACGCGCAATATTTGCGCACTTCCAGGATTGCTGGTTGAAAAAGGCAAACAACACGTATTGATCGCCAGCAAACCCAAGCCCCCGCAGCCCCAGAAAAGACTGGATCATGGAGGAGAGAAGCAACACGGGCACTGTGATGGCAAGGGATATATAGAAGCGTTTTTTAAAATCCGCCACCATGTGGGCGTCATGGTCGTGCCCGAATGATTTGTCGGTATCCGCCATGTGGCTCCTCCCCTATGCTATGCCCGGTCCTGCCGCCGCGTCCGCAGTTCGTCCAGAAACCGCTTCAGTTCCGACAGTTCGGGCATGCCGCGGTATATCAATTCGTCGTCCACAATCAGGTTCGGCGAGTGCTTGATCCCATGCTGCGCCGCCAGTTCGGGATTGTCCTCCACATACCGGATCTCGTAATCAATATGCCGTGGCTTGAGCTCCGCTTCGATCAGGGAGCGGTGGTGGCACGAACGGGTCACAAAAACGATCACTTCCATAACAGTCACCTCCATTTCAAGATTGGCTGCAAGCAACGGCCAATGTATTCCCGCTGCTGTGCGGGAAAGAAGCCGGAATTGTCGATTGCCACATCGTGATATTTGCTTATAAAGATAATTGTGTTTTAACCATTTTCAAACAAACGGCAATTCCGGCCTCCCATACGCCACTTTAAAACAGGGTGTCAAAACCCCTGGGCCTCCCACTTTTTCAGCTGCCCCTGATTGAGAACGCCCTTCAATTCTCTCATATATTCCAGCCCCGTCAAAAACATCTCGGCCCTGGCTTCAGCGGTATTAACGAATATCTTTTTGACCGCCTCACGATCGATCTCCTGCTCCGGCCGCAGAGCCGCCATTTCGATTCTGAGCTTCATCTGCCGGGCCCACATGTCGGCCATCTTCTCCAGGTGCTTTCGGGCCAGAGTGCGCACCTGATCCCACTGCCCAGGGGTAAGATCTAAAGTCTCGAGCATTTTGGCCATGCCGGCCGGGCCCATTCCGTTTCCCATGCCCATGCCCATGCCCATGCCGAATTTCATGTTGCCCATCATCTTTCCCATGCCGCCCGGGCCACCCATCATGTGCGACATCATCATGGGCATCATGCCAGGCCCCATCGTGGACATCATTCCGTCACCACCCGCATCGCCGGATTCGCCCATCATTTCCATCATCCCGTGGCCGCCGCCGGATTCGCCCACCTGGGGCATGGCGACGTCGCCCGACCCGCTGGGCCCGGTGGCGCCCTTTTGAGCGCTCGCCTCGTGATGTTCTTGCACGGCGTGGCCGGAAGGCACCCCGATAAAGCCGCAGGCCAGGATAAAGAGGCCCGTCACCAGAACCGTCATCATTGGATTTCGTTTCATGCATGTCTCCTTTCATTGTTGTTGTGTTTTTTTGATCAAACGGGAAAGGCCCCGCGGCACTTTCCCCTCACTTCCGCGTGTGTTGCAGATAATTTTCCCAGACACCACTTATTGTAAAACTGATGCCGGCCTTTTGCCATCCATGCCCTTCGAAAGAATCCCGGGAACGGCTTTTTTACCCCTGTTTCGAAGATGGTTGCAGTTTAACGCAAGCTTGGAAAACTCATTATTTGATCCGCCATCGAGCCCACCGCGTTTACTCCACCACCCAGACGGCGCATTTGCGGGCGTGATTGACGATTTTGCCCGAAACGCTGCCGGCGATAAACCGCTTGATGCCGGAAGCCCCTCTTCGGCCCACGACGATGCTGCTGTAGGCCCCGCTTTCCAGCTCGTTTAAGATATCGCGGGCGACCCCCTCCTTGCTGTCCTCGATTCTGACCTCGATATTTTCGGGGGCAATACCCGCATCGACCATTAACCGCCGGGCCTGTTCAAGGGCCTGTTCTGCTGATACACGCTGACTTTGCAGCCATTTCTTGAATTCGGTGGTGCTGCCGTCAAATGAGACATCATGGTGCGGCATGCTGCCAGCCTTGGATTGTGGTCCGTGCAGGACTTTATAAAAAAAATGAAACAGGGTCACTTTCGCGTCCGAAGGAATATGTGCCGCCGCATATGCCGCCGCTTTCATGGCATTTTCCGATGTATCCATTGCAATCAATATTTTTTCCATCATCTGCCTCCTTCATTGAGGTTTTTCGCATTTCTTTCAAAACAGTACTTTCACGCCCGCCCAACAGGTGCCTTCGCCCAATTAAGGCAATTCGGCTATTCCAGGACCGTCTTGACGGCATACTGCTTCAGCATTCGCTGTATTGAAAACAAGCCACCTTGAAGGTACGCCACCGATGCCGAGAACCACTTGCTGACACTGATGGAAAGAGGGGATAATGGATGAGTTGTTCATTGGTCGTCACTATTGTCCTTTTTCCTTGCAGCTTCTTTGTTGAGCAGCCCTTAAGGCCGGGAGAGAATCTCCCTCATTCTGACAAACTCTTCCAGTGCGATTTCCCCCTTGGCAAATCGCGTCTTCAAAATCGCCTCGGAGTCGGAACGATCCTGTGCCGGCCCCTGCGGGCCATGTGTTTGGAGCTTGAAGATCCGGATAGCGAGAAACACCATCAATAAAATTACCAAGCCCCATAACAGCAAGGGAAATATACTTCCTGGGAAAAAACTGCTCCACCAGCCTCCTGACATAGGTCCATAATCACATCCACACATGGTCAAACCTCCGTTGTGTTATTTCCAAGTTAATCTGAATGTTCATGGCACCATGTTTGCCATCACTAAATTTGTAATCAAATTGCGGGCCATGAACTCGAATAATCATATCAAATGAATCTTATTGGATAAAAAGATGATCGAATGGTCTTGCTCGGATTATTGGGAACAGGTCTATATGATCTGTGGCCAAATTACCCAACCTTTCTACGAAATAAAAATGACCTGTTGCCAAAATACCCATCTATGTATATGTTGAGAAAAAACCCGAAAATATAGGGGAGCCATGATTCCAAATACACGTCGCCGCAGCCGGACAAGCCTGCACACATCGCCCTGGATCATCATTGGATCGGTGGGAATTCTGTTGATCGTCGTGGTGGTCTTGGCATATCAGAACTACAGCCGTGAAAAAAAGTACATGTCCCAAATTTTGAGTGAAAAGGGCGACGCCATCATCAAGGCGGTGGAGGCCGGCGCCCGGACCGGCATGATGGGCATGATGTGGGGCGGGCAGCAGGTCCAGTTATTAATCGAGGAAACCGCCCAGCTCTCGGATGTTCTTTATATTACAGTGGCAAGTGGCGAGGGCTTGGTTCTGGCCAGCAGCAATCGCGGATTGATCGGCTCCGAAATGAACGTCGGTTTTTTCGAAAAAGGACTTGAAAAACCCGAGGAAATTAACTGGCAGTATAGGCGCATCGATGAACAGCGGAGTGCTTTTGAGGTTTATCGGCATTTTCGGCCGATCTCTCATCGGGACACTCGGATGGGTGATCGCATGCGCCAAATGATGCAAGGGCGCGGAATGATGATGGGGCCTGACAATGACTGGTGTTTTCCTTCCGCAAGCGGCCATAGCGATCAGATCATACTGGTTGGTTTGAACCCTCAGCCCTTTGAAGAAGGGCGTAAGGAGGACATCCGCAACACGGCCATCATATCAGGCGTTCTGATTTTACTGGGGCTTGCCGGTTTTATTTCGATGTTCTGGATGCAAGGATACCGTTCGGCCAAAAAATCACTGCAGGACACCAGCGCCATTAAAGACCAGGTTGTAACCAGTCTTCCCGTGGGGTTGATTGCCACTGACAAAGACGGGAGAATCGCATTTTACAACAGCGCCGCCGAGCGCATCACAGGTCTTGATTTGGCCCGGGCGCGGGGGAAAGAACCCGATACCGTTTTGCCAAGCCATTTGTTCGGATTGAAGGAATCCCTGGATCTTGGGGAGTCGATATTCGAAAAAGAAATGGAATGTGAATTCACCGAAAACAAGATTGTCCCGGTGAGCATCAGCGCCTCGAAGATTATCAATGAAGAAGATCAGTTTGTCGGTCAGGTTTTTATCATTCGTGACCTTGGCGAGGTCCGCCACCTTCAGGATGAAATCCGCCGCAAGGAAAAGCTGGCGGCGATCGGCGGCCTTGCCGCCGGCGTGGCTCATGAAATTCGAAACCCTTTGAGCTCCATCAAGGGCATCGCCACCTACTACAATAGCAAATTCGAGGACGGCAGCGAGGACAAAGAGATGGCCGGGATAATGATCGAGGAGGTGAACCGCATGAGCCGGAACATCAGCGAACTGCTGGAGTTCGCTAGACCGACGACTTTAAACAAGAAGCTGTCCGATATTAATGAACTTCTGAAACATTCGGCGAGGCTCGTAGAACAGGAAACAACGGCGAAAAAGATCGGAATTCAACTTGATCTTACATCGGATTCCATGGGGGCGGATGTCGATCCGGATCGGTTGACTCAGTGCTTTTTGAATCTGTTTTTAAATGCTCTGCAAGCCATGGAAAGCGGCGGCCGTCTGTCCGTTTCCAGTTCTGCAGGCGTAAACGGAAACATTTCCATTGACATCAAGGATAACGGCTCAGGTATATCCGCAGATGATTTAAGCAAGATATTCGATCCCTATTTTACCACCAAGCCAAAAGGCACCGGCTTGGGTTTGGCGATTGTTCACAAGATTATCGAAGCCCACCAGGGGCAGATCAAAGTGCGCAGCGCTCTGGGTCAGGGCACCATCTTCTCGATTGCCCTGCCGCCTGGGGACAGCGAAACGAGGGGATTATGACCATCCAAAACCTATCTCACATTCTGATTGTCGATGACGATCTGAACCACCTGAAAACGCTTCGAACCATCATCAGAAGTTGGGGCTACCAGGTGTCCACGACCGACGACGGAGTCAAAGCCGTTGAACACGTCAAGGAAAAACCGTTTGCCTTGATCTTGATGGATGTACGCATGGCTCAGATGAGCGGCATTGAGGCTCTGAAGCAAATTAAACAATATAATCCGGCCATACCGATCCTCATCATGACCGCCTACTCTTCCGTTGATTCGGCGGTTGAAGCCCTCAAGGCCGGGGCTTACGACTATTTAACCAAACCCTTGGACTTTGAAGTGCTTAAAATCAGCCTGGCCCGTGCTTTGGAGCATTCCGGCCTGAAGACGGAAAATGCGACCCTGAGATCAAAGATGAGTGCTGACTACGAGATGGAAAATATTATCGGAAGGAGCCGGCCGATGAAGGCCTTGGTCGACATGATGGCCATGGTTGCGCCTTCGGAAGCGACCGTGCTGATCACCGGGGAAAGCGGGACCGGCAAAGAGTTGATCGCCAAATCCATCCATTACAACAGCCGGCGCAAGGATCGATCCCTGGTGGTGGTCAATTGCGCGGCACTTACGGAGACATTATTGGAGTCGGAGCTTTTCGGTCATGAAAAGGGCTCGTTTACCGGTGCAGACAAGCGCCGCGAAGGTAGATTCAAGCAGGCGGACAAGGGAACAATTTTTCTGGATGAAATCGGCGAAACCTCAGCCGCGATGCAGGCCAAGCTGCTGCGGGTCATCCAGGAGCGTGAAATTCAGCGGGTCGGCGGGGAAGAGCCGTTGAGCCTGGATGTGAGGATTCTGGCCGCAACCAATCGAAACCTGGAGAAAGATGTTGAAAACGGAAATTTCCGTGAGGATCTTTTCTATAGGCTGAACGTTGTTACGCTTCGTATCCCACCGCTGCGCGAGCGCCAGGATGATGTTCCTTTACTCGCCCAGCATTTCCTGGAAAAGTATGCCCAAAAAAACCACAAACAGGTCAAGGGGTTTTCTCCGTTGGCCATGGATATGCTGCTCAAATATGCCTGGCCCGGCAATGTCAGAGAACTTGAAAACGTCATTGAGCGGGCCGTGATTCTCCTGCCGGACGAGCACGTCACCGAGAAAGAGCTGCCCGCCACCATCACCGAAAGCTATGCTGAAAAAGGGGATTGGGTGACTCCGCCGCAAACGGTAGCAGCCAACCGTCCCTTGGAGGAAATTGAAAGGGAAGCAATTTTGGCCACCTTGGATGCGAGCGCCGGGAACAAAAGTGAAACCGCGCGCCGACTCGGAATCAACCGGAAGACCCTTCACAAGAAACTGAAAGATTATGGAATAGACTGAGTCTTGAAATGGAAAGCGAATTCTTAACGGTCCTTGGCTTGGCGATGTTTCCGGCGCTGTGAAATTTTGGCGGCGGCGTGCTCGCACATTAACGAGACTTCACAGCGATTGCCAACTTCCGGAATAAGAGCGTGGAGTACCGGTCGTCATTGCGGCTATTCTTGCATACTTCACGCTTCAAGGGCGGAGCGAAATTCTTCTTGCCGGCTTCGTGATTTTCCTTGTCATCTCAGGATGACTTTGAATAGATAGAGATCCCGCTTCTCCATGAACTGTCCATTTTGACCCCACGATGCAACTCGGGCCGGACTAAAGCGGGTATTATTGAACCACATCCCCACCTGCTTGCCTTAACACGATCTATTCTACCGCACACTTTAAAATTTAAAAGTCAAGTTATTACAAATATTTATATTCTTTTTGGGCCAGCATGGCAGAGAGTTGGCATCAAGTTTGCTTTATTCTTAAGACAAAAGCCAAACGGCTTTCAGAAGGTGGACGCTTTTTTGATCGGGAACACTAAATCGAAACGTATTACATAATGGAGGCACAAAATGAAACGAAATACCAAAGGGATTATGACGCTGGCAGTATTGGCCGTGTTTGGATTCTCAACCATCGCGTTTGCCGGTTGGGGCGGCGGATACGGACATATGATGGGACCCGGCATGATGGGGCCGGGGTGGCAGCAGGAAGGTGGCTATTACGGTAATCTTTCCGCCGATGAAATCGCAAAACTGGATCAGCAGCGCGCAGAATTCTTCCGGGCGACAGAAAATACCAGGCAACAAATGTATGAGAAGAATCTGGCTCTGCAAAACGAACTGGCGAAGGAAAATCCGGACACCGTCAAGGCATCAAGTCTTCAGAGCGAAATTTCCAAGCTGCAGAGCGACCTTGATCAAAAACGATTGGAGTATGACATCCAGGCCCGCAAATCAGCACCCAACTATAACCGCGGCTATAGAGGAGGATACGGTTCGATGATGGGTCACGGCCCACGCGGCGGCGGATATTGCGGGTGGTAAGCAAAGACGCAACGGAAAGCGTATGACAGTGGGGGGCGTTCGCCGCCCACTGTCATATACGAAATTTACAGGGAACCCGTTTACGACTTCATCAGGACGAGTTGATTAGAAAGGTGAGCCGATGAAAAGGAATTTTTTGAAAATGACAATAAGGCCAATCATTTTTATTGTAATTATAGGAATTGCATTAATGTTACTGGCGGGTTGCGGAATTGGCCATGGCCCATACCGGCATAGTTACAATAATTATCATGGTGCTGGAAGCGGCGACGATTTCCGAAATAGCAGAGTCTACCACAGTCACATGCCTGGCTACGGGGATGGCCGAGGAGGATACTGCGGGTGGTGAACGAATACATTCGCCTCAATATGAATAATCATCGAAGAAAAAGCTACGGCGGGTACCGAAACTGGCACATGGGGCGATGGATAAGGAGAAATCACCCGCGATGAATTTGAATCCATGAAAAAAGAGATACTCCGAGATTCCGCAGGAGGCTGGCGATGAAAGACAGAAACAAAGGCATGGTAATAGATAGCCGGCATTCCAGAAGACAATTTTTGAAGCTGGCCGGCTATGGAACGCTGGGGTTGATGGCAGGCGGGCTCTGGACGGGATTCGATGGTTTCGCAGCCGGACAAAATATAGAAGCAGGGTTTATTCCAGACATTGACATTTCCCTTTCAGCGCGCCCTGGCGAGGTTGCTGTTTTGCCGGGAGATCCCACCAGGGTTTGGCGCTACCACGCGACGGTGCACAAAGGCGACCGCGCCCGAATTGCTGAAATACCCGGAAGTTATCTTGGCCCGATCATCAAAGTCCATCAGGGTGAAAAGATACGGATTCGCTTCCGTAACGACATTCCGGAAGAGTCTATCGTGCACTGGCATGGCCTATATGTACCCGCGATCATGGACGGCCACCCGCGCTATGTCATTCCGCAGGGACAATCTTACTTGTATGAGTTTGAAGTCAAGAACAGAGCCGGAACCTATTGGTATCATCCGCACCCCCACGGCAGAACCGGGCCACAGGTGTATCGGGGTCTGGCAGGCCTTTTACTCGTGTCCGACGAGGAAGAGCAGCACTTAGGTCTTCCGGATGGTGAATATGATGTTCCACTGGTGATTCAGGACCGAACGTTCGATTCAGGAAATCAGCTGGTATACTTGTCGGGCCACAGAATGGAGCGTATGACCGGTTTTTTGGGCGATATGATAATGGTTAACGGGCTGCCGGATTTCACGCTCCCCGTATCGACCGGTGCCTATCGTTTACGCCTGCTGAACGGCTCCAATTCACGCATTTATAAGTTGGCGTGGGAAGACGGCCGGCCGCTAACCATTATTGGTACAGACGGTGGATTGCTGGAAAGGCCAGTCTTCAGAAGGTATGCGTTTTTAAGCCCCGGAGAACGGTTGGAGATCTGGGCCGATTTCAGCGATAATCCGGTCGGTCATAATACTTCCCTTTTGAGCCTTCCCTTCGATGCCGGTGGCATGGGTAGGGGGCGAATGGGCCAAAATCTAAACCTTCCAAATGGTGTGGCCTTTTCCGTACTTAAGGTAAATGTGACTCAATCTGTGAAAACAAATTACCATCTCCCGGACAAACTTTCCGAGATCGGGCCTATCAGACCTGGCGACGCTGTGAATTATTTTCGCCCGCGGCAATTTTATCTCACGATGAGGCATATGCAATGGACGATCAACGGTCGGGTGTTTCAAATGGAGGAGGTGGCAGACGACGAGATAGTAAGGTTAGGCACGACGGAGATATGGGAATTCAACAACACCGGGGGTGGAATGATGAATATGATGAACATGCCCCATCCCATTCACTTGCATGGCAAACAGTTCCGCGTTATTGAACGTGGCGGCGTGGCCCATGAAGGCTATGTGGATGAAGGGTGGAAAGACACGGTTTTGCTGATGCCCGGTGAACGGATCAGAATATTGGTTAATTTTGACGATTATCCAGGAATGTTTCTGTACCATTGCCACAACCTGGAACATGAGGATATGGGGATGATGCGCAATTACTTTGTGAGGGAATAGCAACGATTATTTCCTTAACTTCCCTCGTCAGTTCTTTTTGTGCCCGCAGATAGGGCCCAAATAGTCTACGTTCATCAGCTCCATACCGTCAGAAATGTTCATGCCTGATAGGTTACCCCCAATACAGTGTCTGAAAGCCATTTTTTGAAACCAGGTATTATCGGGTTGCAGTTCGGCTATTCATACCTCCCGAAAGATGCCCCCTCGGAAGTGCACAATAGTGGCTACCCCCTCCAATAATCTAAATTGGGGGGCAGAGAGGAATGTCAAAACCAAGGTGTATTTTTCGGTATGTCCGGGAATAGTGAATTCGCTGGCAAGAAGTGTGGATTCCTTGTGTATTCAGAATCATAATTTTCTATGGTTGGCATCCGAAAAAAAATTGACATCCATATTTTTACCAATATACTTTTTCCTTTGACAAAGCCAAACCAATTGTGAAATTAGGACGGAAAGTTACGGGTCTTAAGGAAACCTGTTCTTGTTGCTCCCGGGTCGGGTATTCTTGATGAATTGAAACAGCCTTTTTATGGTCTCGCAATATAGATATACTTCGGTATTGGAATAAAGGAGACGATCATGGCAGAAATCCTGAGAACACCGGAAGCGCGGTTTTCGGAACTTCCCAACTTTAACTGGGAACCTATTTACATCGAAAATCTGAAAGGTTTTGAAGGCTTGCGGCTACATTACATTGACGCGGGCCCGCTGGATGCGGATCAGGTTTTCCTGTGCCTGCACGGTGAGCCCACCTGGGCGTATCTGTATCGGAAAATGATCCCTGTCTTTACGGATGCCGGGCACCGGGCAGTGGCTCCGGATTTTTTCGGGTTCGGCCGTTCGGACAAGCCACAAGACGAGTCCGTGTACACGTTCGAATTTCACCGCCAAATGCTGACCGCATTTATTAAGCACCTGGATCTGCAAAACATCACTTTGGTCTGTCAGGACTGGGGCGGCATTCTCGGGCTCACGCTGCCCATGGACATGCCGAACCGGTTTGACCGGCTGCTGGTTATGAACACCACCCTCGGCACCGGCGATGTGGAGCTTACAAAAGGATTTCTTGACTGGCAGGCCTGGGTCAAGAGCCGGCCCGACCTGTCTCCGGGTAGGCTTCTGAAGCTGGCCTGCCCGCATCTGTCCGACGCGGAAAGCGCTGCTTATGAGGCCCCATTCCTTGACATCTGCTACAAGGCCGGGGTCCGTCGATTCCCGCAAATCGTCCCCGACCGGCCGGATGCCCCGGGTGCGGCGCTGTCTCGAAAGGCCCGTGAATGGCTGCGCAGCAATTGGGCCGGGCAGACCTTCATGGCCGTGGGGACCCAGGATCCTGTTCTCGGTCCACCGGTGATGCAGGCCCTTCAAAAAGATATCCGGAACTGCCCTGAGCCGTACGAGCATCCCGATGCAGGCCATTTCGTTCAGGAATGGGGATCCGACATTGCAAAGAAGGCCCTTGTGGCGTTTGAAAAGGGATAATGGACCCGTTATCCTGCATCGCCCATCGGGGGTCAGACTGGTCGATGAGCACCTCCGGGTTCAAAATTCACGCCTGGTAGAGGGTGTTTTTTGACCGATGCCATTATTTTGGAAGCAAGTCATACCAGGGCCGGTGGTCCCTGCTCACGGCATGGTGGTGGGTGATGTTGCCGTCGAATTTTATGATGGTCTCCAAGACCGCCTTTTTGACATCATCCCACTGATCGACCTCGTTCCCTTGCTTACTATGCGCCGCCACGATGTAATCGATAGTGGGCCATCTGGGGTATACGTGGGTGAATCGCCACATGACCATTCCCCGGCTGAAGATGTTCTCCACGGCCGCCTGGATTTCATTCAGACGATTTCGTGAAAACCGTCGCAGCGGTTCCAGGTGACGGCCGTCTCAAAAGTTTCTGCCTGAACGGCTCAGCGCGGCAGCACTATGGCTATGTCCCGGCAGTAATGTGAATTTTTGACCGGACAGGATTGCCAGATTCAATGTGCAAATTTCGGTAAGCCCGGGAATAGTGCATTCGCTGGCAAGTATGTTGCATTTTTTCGAATTAATACGAAATACTGATAAAGCAGGCAAGGAGGCATCATGAGTACGCCGAACAACAAATGCAGCTGAAAATGCCCTGGCGCCGTTGGCGGGGTGGGGCAGAAAAAGAAAAGTATTGAATTGCTATGCCCTTTTGAATTGGGCCGTTTAACCGGGGCTGCCGCCCTTGGGAGCAGCAGACCCGGTTAAAGAAGAGGCAAGTTGCCTTGGTTTATTTTGGTGTTACAATTCCAGGCGCCGCATAAGTGCCAACTAACATGTTGTGAAATTCGCCGGGCTCCATTTTAATTTGCTGTTTGAGATATTCTGGGTGAAAAAGTTTGTATTCGCTAGCTCCATAAGGATTCGGGAACTGGTCGTTTACATTTTTAATGGTATAAGTCCCCTCCGGAAGCGTGGTAAACACATAGCGGTTTACATCCCACGAAGGATACAAATGGCTATCAAAATTTACATCGCCGACTTCGGGCAGATGCACCCGGTTTCTGTATACCTGATCCGGCGCATACTCAAGACCAGTATCAATATTAATGAGCACAACCGGCACATTGGCCAGGATAGATTGAGTTTCCGGCGATGGCCCATAATACTGGGCAAGCCGAATAATAACGCCCTGATCCAGTCCTTTGGCATGCCCCACGATCGCATCGGCAATCCGGAGGGTTGCTGCTTCCCGGGTATCTGACGCCAGGAGAAAAAAATTGTAAAAATCGTAAGCATGCCAGTCACTGTTTTGATAGGGATGAGCAGGGGCAGATTTATTGAAGGTAAGGGCCATCATTCCCATGACTTTCTGTAAAAATATGTCCCCTTGTTTTTCTATACCGCTTGTGTAAAGATCAACGTAGTATTCGGGGGGATGTATGCCCCCACTGAGATGCAGTTTTTCAAGCAGAAGATTCAGCGTATTCAGCTGCAAATTAGCGTACATCTGAAACTGCGTAAAAAGGCTCTCATGGTTTTGCTGGTATACTGCATGCCGAGTTTGCAGAGTTCCCCATATATCGATGGCGCTATCGGTATCGATACCACCTTCCTGTAT
>JAABUA010000060.1 GCA_011389515.1 Desulfobacteraceae bacterium | reverse complement strand
ACGTCATGACGTCCGTGGAGGAGAGAAATTTTCTCGGGCGGGGACAGATTGTGGAGTTGCGAGGGCAGATGGGCAGCCGCTCCCAGCAGTTCTCCTTTTCCTTTACCGAACCCTGGCTGTTTGATATCCCCCTTTCGGCCGGTATTACCGCGTACCGGTGGGAGCGGGATTATGATTTTTACGACAGGGATTCCAGGGGGGGCCAGCTCCGGTTTTCATACCCTGTGTACGACTTTACCCGGGCCTTTGTTTCCTATGGGTATGACTACAGCGATGTCAGCGACGTGAGCGAATTTTACGTGGATCGCATCGAAGAGGGGCTTTTCAGGACCAGCAGCATCACCACGGGGTTGACGTATGATTCCCGCGATCGTCAGATCAACGCGTCGGTAGGGTCCAGGCACCGCATCAGCCACCAGTTTGCCGGGTTGGGGGGTAACGTCGGCTTTAACAAGGTGAAACTTGAACTTGGAAGGTATTTTCCCCTGATATGGGAATTTGTGTTTTTTATGAATGCAGAATTTGGTTATGTACGGGAAGCTGGCGGGAAACTGCTGCCGGATTATGAAAAATTTTACATGGGAGGCATCTCCACCATGCGCGGATTTGACTGGCGCGGTGTTGCCGTATTCGACGAGGAAGGCAGGGCAACGGGTGGAGAAAAAATGGTTCTGTTCAATGCTGAACTGATTTTCCCAGTGGTTCGGCAGGCCGGCCTGATGGGGGTTTTATTCCATGATACAGGCGATGTCTATGCGAAAGACGCCAGCATCGAGCTCGATAACCTGCGAAGAAGCGCCGGTTTCGGGGTCCGCTGGTATTCGCCGCTCGGCCCCATCCGCCTTGAAAGGGGCTACATACTCGACCAGAGAAAAGGGGAAGACAGTGGCCGATGGGAATTTTCCATCGGAGGCGTTTTTTGATACAATACAGCCGAGGCGGCAACGCCAGGGCGTTTTATTTTCTTTTTGGAGGAAACAATGAAAAAGATAGCAGGTGTATTCGCATCGGTTATTTTCTGTCTGCTTGTTTTTTCCGCGTCGGCTTTCGGGGCGGATGTGGGACGAATCGGCATCATCGATTTTCAAAGGGTACTCCTCGAGTCGGAAGCGGGAAAATCCGTACAGGCTGAAATACAGCAAAAAGGCCGCTCGATGGAGTCGGATCTTATGAAGATGGGCGAAGAAATTGAGTCCATGATGAGACAGATGCAGCGTGATTCAATGGTGATGAGTGCGGAGCGCAGGGAGCAGCAGCAGCGGGAACTGGAAATCCGGCGATATGATTTTCAGACGATGCAGAAAAAATACCAGTCCGAGTTCCGGGAGATGGAAGTCAACATGCTCGACAAACTGAGAGACGAGGTGTTCGATATCGCCGAATCCATTGGTCAGCGGGAAGGCTACATGCTGATCATCGAGAGGAGCGCTGCAATATATTTTCCGAGTACCATCGATATCACGGACAAGTTGATTCAGGCGTATAATGAGCAGTTCGACGGGGAATTGTAGGGTGCAGGTTTTCCGATGCAGATGTGATTTTGGAATATTGCATGAAAATCCGGGAAGTTGACAGATGAACGAGCATCATGGAAACATAACGGTTTTTACACTTGCCGAACATGTCGGCGGCGAGGTCGCAGGCAATCCGGATAAGCCGATTTCAGGGGCCGCCGCTTTTGAGCAGGCGGATGAACAAAGCATTACCTTTGCGGACAAGCCCGCCATCCTTAAAAAGCTGAGAGACTGTCGGGCTGCCGCCGTAGTGGTGCCGGCAGACTTTGCCGGAAAATGTCCGGCGGCTTTAATCCGATGTGAACATCCCCGCCTTGCCTTTGCAAAAATAATGGCCCTGTTTTATCCCCGGCGGCCATCGATATCGGGCATCAGCCCCACGGCCTCCATCGGCAGGCATTTTGACTGCGGCCAAGAGGTGGTCATCGGCGCGCATGCGTTTATCGGCAACGATGTGATCATCGGCAACCGGGTGATTATTCATCCGGGGGTATATATCGGTGACAGCGTTGCCATCGGAGACGATACGCAGATTTTTCCAAATGTGACCGTCATGGATCATTGCATCATTGGCAGACGCGCGGTCATTCATCCGGGGACGGTCATCGGCAGCGACGGTTTCGGTTTTACGCCGGAAGGGATGCGGCACCATAAGATTCCGCAGACGGGAATCGTCGAGATCGAAGACGATGTGGAAATCGGCGCGTGTAATACCATTGATCGTGCCACATTCGGCCGCACCCTGATCAGGGAGGGCGTGAAAACCGATAATATGGTGCACATCGCACATAACGTTACCATCGGTGCGCATAGCATAATCGTGGCCCAGGTGGGGATTGCAGGAAGCGCAAGCATTGGAAGCCATGTCACCATTGCCGGCCAGGCAGGCATCGGCGGGCACCTGGAAATCGGTGACGGTGCGGTCATCGGCCCCCAGGCGGGTGTGGCTAGGAGCGTTGCGCCCGGCAGGGTAGTATCCGGAACGCCGGAAATGGATCACCGCGTATGGCTGAGGGTACAGCGAGTGATCCCGCAGCTTCCTGAACTCAAAAAACGGATTTTTGACCTGGAAAAACGACTCCGGCCCATGGAAAAAGGCATTGATGTTCATGTTGATGCGGAAACGGACGAATAAATTGTCGCCCACAGCGGCGGCCCATGACGAGACAAGCGCATGAAAAAAAGCTACAATATCGACACCATCAGTCGGATCCTGCCGCACCGCTATCCTTTTTTGCTCGTTGACAGGGTTCTTGAGGTCATCCCGGGAGAGCGCATACGGGCATTGAAAAATGTTACGGTAAATGAGCCGTTTTTCATGGGCCATTTGCCTGAAAATCCCGTAATGCCGGGTGTTTTGATAATAGAAGGAATGGTGCAGGCCGGTGCGCTGCTTTTTTCTGAAATCCTGCCCCGGGAAAAGCATGGAGATGTATGTTTTTCAGGAATTGACAAGGCGCGTTTCCGCAAGACCGTGATTCCGGGGGACCAGTTAATTTACGAGGTCGTAATCACGCGCCGGCACAGTCGTGGAATTATGATGAATGCAAAGACATGCGTGGACGGTACTTGTGTGGCCCAGGCCCGGCTCATGGCCATTATCGGGGGGTAATGATGATTCATCCGACAGCAATAATCGATCCAAAGGCCGAACTCGATGAAAACGTAACGGTCGGCCCGTATTCCATTATCAACAAAAACGTGCATATCGCATCCGGGACTGTTATCGGCTCCCATGTCACCATTGACTCGTATACAGACATCGGCCCGGGATGCCACATATTTCAGTACGCATCTGTTGGCACGATTCCCCAGGCGGTACGGTTCAAGGGGGAAGTAAGCTATCTGAAGATCGGCCGCAATACCATCATCCGGGAATTTGCCACCCTGAACCGGGGCACCGAATCCGGCGGCGGGGTAACCGAGATCGGTGAAAACAATTTTCTTATGGCCTATACCCATATCGCACACGACTGCAAGACCGGGAAAGGGGTCATCATGGCCAATAACGCAACCCTTGCCGGACACATCACCATAGGGGATCATGTCATCATCGGCGGTTTGGTGGCCATTCACCAGTTTGTCCGGATTGGGGAGCATGCCTATATCGGAGGAAAATCCGCACTGACAAAGGATATCCCCCCTTACGTGATCGCGGCTGGCGACCGTGCCACCCTGCACGGACTGAACAAGGTCGGCCTCAGGCGCCACGAGTTTTCCGAGCACACCATCAGCGAGTTGAAAAGGGCATACCGGATCATCTTCAGGATCGGACTGACGGTCAACGAGGGCATCGAGCGTGTTCTTGCGGAAGTGGAAGGTCTGCCGGAAGTCAGAAATTTTGTCAGCTTTATCAAAAACACCCAACGGGGTATCACCCGGTAAGCACTCCCGGTAAAAATAATGGAAAATCCAGGGAAACAGATCGGACTGATCGCCGGCGGCGGACCCTTTCCCGTTCTTTTTGCACAAAAAGCGCGGAAAAAGGGGTATGATGTCCATGCAATAGGTTTTTACAAAGAAACCGATCAGTTGCTTTCCGGTCATGTGAAAGACATGGAAATTCTGTACCTGGGGCAGGTCGGGCGACTGATCGATTTTTTCAAAAAACGGGAAATTTCGTCGGCGGTAATGGTGGGGGCCATTCATAAGCCTACATCGGTGATGGATATACGACCGGATATCCGGGCCCTTTCCATGTATGCCCGGATGCGCAAAAATACCCATGATGACCGTGTGCTGCGGACGTTTGCCGATATACTGGAAAAAGAGGGGATCCGGATTTTCCCCTCTACGTTTCTCCTGCCGGAGCTGCTTGCGGCAAAAGGGTGCTGGACCCGCAGAAAGCCGACGCGCCAGGAAAAAAGCGACATCCGCCTGGGCTGGAAAATGGCGAAGGAAATCGGCCGGCTGGATATCGGGCAGTGCGTGGTTGTGGGAAACGGCATGGTGCTTGCGGTGGAAGCCATAGACGGTACGGACAGCACCATTCGGCGGGGAGGTACACTCTCCGGCGGCAATGCCGTTCTGGTAAAGGTCTGCAAACCGGCGCAGGATTTCCGGTTCGACGTTCCGGCGGTTGGCGTACAGACCATATCGTCAATGCATGAATCCGGCGTTCGGGTACTGGCCATTGAAGCTGGAAAATCCGTTGTTTTTGACAGGGAACAGATGATTTCCTCGGCAAACAGGCATAAAATTGCCATTATCGCGCTTTCGGACGAGGAGATGAAAACGGAAGGTGCCATATGAACACGGTAACAAACAGGATCAGGGCGGGTGTTGTCGGGGTAGGCTACCTGGGCAGGTGGCATGCGGAAAAATATGCGGGGCTGGATAACGTGGATCTCGCGGGGGTTGTCGATGTGGATGAAAAACAGTCGGCGGCCGTCGCGGAAAAGGAAGGCACCCGCGCCTACACCGACTACAGGGATTTGTTCGGTCTTGTCGATGCGGTCAGTATCGCGGTGCCCACGCCGCTGCACTATGACGTGGCAAAGGCCTTTCTGGAAAACGGTGTGGACGTGCTCATTGAAAAGCCCATCACCACGACCGTAAAGCAGGCCAATGAATTGATCGACATTGCCGCCAGGAACAATAAAATCATTCAGGTCGGACACCTGGAAAGGTTCAATCCGGCGGTTGTTTCCGTACGGGACCTGATTTCAGCGCCGGTTTTCATCGAGTCCAACCGGTTGAGCATATATCAGCCGCGGGGAAGCGATGTAAGCGTTGTTCATGATCTCATGATTCATGACATCGACCTGATTCTGCATTTTGTTAAATCCGGCGTACGCTACTGCCACGCACTGGGAACGCCTTTGGTCACGGACTCCGTCGACATCGCAAATGCACATATTGAATTTGAAAACGGCGCAACTGCCAATGTTACGGCCAGCCGGATATCCGGCAAAACCGAGCGGAAAATAAGGCTTTTCCAGAAAGACGGATATATTTCCATTGATTTTGCCAACCGGGCGATCACCCATATCCGCCGCGCGCGCCATGGGGAAGAAAATTGCCCAATACCCGGCATGCACATGGAAAACCGAAATTTTGCCCAGGCCGATGCATTGAAGGAAGAAATTGTTTCATTTGTGCGTGTGGTGGAAACGCGAAGCGAACCGGAAGTGTCCGGTCAGATGGGGCGGGATGCGCTTGCACTGGCCGTTGAAATCATACGGCAGATTGATGTTGCCATGGAGAAGATAAAGGGTCGGTCGTAGAATGAAAAACACGGATTGGAATCCCGATGCCTGAATCCCGGTGGATGGTATGAGCCCGCAAACGCCGTCACGCTCCGCCAGCGTAATGATCATCGCCGGAGAAACATCCGGGGATCATCATGGCGCACGGCTCGTGGCGGCAATGCGGAAAATAGATGGCAACATCTCGTTTTTCGGCATCGGCGGCCCGTCCATGAAGAACGAAGGGGTCGAAATTGTCGTGGACGCAGCCAGTCTTTCCGTGGTGGGGATAACAGAGGCGTTTTCGCGAATGCCCTGGATTATAGGTGGATTGTCGGCAATCAAGCGGGCAGTGGCGGAAAAAAGGCCGGGCCTTGTTATCCTGATCGATTTTCCCGATTTCAATCTTCACATGGCAAGGTATATCAAGCGGTTTTCCATTCCGGTGCTTTATTATATCAGTCCCCAGGTATGGGCCTGGCGGTTGGGGAGGATCAAAAAAATCCGGAAGTATGTGGATCGCATGGCGGTGATTCTCCCCTTTGAAAAAGCCTTTTATGAACGGCACGGGGTACCGGTGACATTTGTGGGACATCCGCTTTTGGATGATCGTTTCTGCGGGTCAGCCGATGCACATCCGGAAAAAGACGGACAAAAAACGGTGATCGGTCTTCTTCCCGGCTCAAGGCAACAGGAAATCGACCGGAATCTTCCCGTGATGCTCGCAGCGGCCACCCATGTAAACCGGAAAATGAGCGGCATCCGGTATGTTGTTTCCGTGGCTCCGGGAATCGGTACGGATAAGGTGCTGGAATATATGCGACCGTATCGGGATGTGATGGATATACATATTGCAGAAGGGGATATTGGCGACCTGCTTTCCCGCAGTAAAATGGCAATCGCCGCTTCCGGTACGGTCACCCTGGAAACCGCCATACACGGCGTGCCCATGGTAATCATCTACCATGTATCACCGGTAAGTTATCTGTTGGGCCGCGCCTTGATCCGTGTGGAACACATCGGACTTGCGAACATTATCGCAGAAGAACGGATCGTTCCGGAACTGATACAAAAGGATGCCACACCCGTCAACATTGCACGGGCGGTCATCAACGTTCTGGAAAACCCTGAATTATTTGAAGAAACGAGAAGAAAACTCCGAAAGATCCGGGATCAGCTCGGAGAGGCGGGTGCATCCGGAAAAACCGCAGCCATCGCCTATTCCATGATACAAAAACAGGATTGGCAAGATCCCTTGACCATGGGCGCATCATAACACCATGACAAGTAAAAAACCCATTCTGGACGTAAAACAGCGGCATATCCGGCTGCTTGGCTATATCAAGGAAAACTGGATTCTGCTGGCTGTAGCGGTCATATGCATGATCGTGGTTGCCGTCTCCACTTCCGCCACCGCCTTTCTGGTCAAACCGGTTCTTGACGAAATTTTCATGGGGAAAAACGAACGGATGCTGATGGTAATGCCTGCCTTGGTGCTGGTTATCTACCTTTTCCGTGGTTTTGCCATGTACGGAGAACAATACCTCATGCATTTGGTGGGGGAGCGGATTATCAAAAAATTCCGCGACCAGCTGTATTCAAAAATCTCCGATCTTTCGCTTTCCTTTTTTTACCGGCACAAGACCGGTGTGTTGATGTCGAGAATTACCAATGACGTGAACATTATCAAAAACATGGTGTCCAAGGCGGTTGCCAGCGGCGTTGGCGATATTTTTACCATATTCGGCCTTATTTTCGTGATATTCTACAGGGACTGGAAGCTTGCCATTATCGCCATGATTGTTTTGCCGATCGCCTTTTACCCCATCTACGCGTTTGGACAGCGGGTGCGGCGGTTTTCAACCAGAAGCCAGCAAAGCATGGCCGATTTGAATGCGTTTCTTCATGAGACGTTCTGGGGGAATAAGATCGTCAAGGCGTTTGGCATGGAAGATGCGGAAAAGGAGCGGTTTTACGATAAAAATGACAAGGTGTTCAAGTTTGAGGTAAAAACATTCAAGGCCAAGGCATTGTCCGCCCCGGTCATGGAAATGTTAGGCGGGATCGGTGTGGCGCTTATTATCTGGTACGGGGGGGCGGCCGTGATCCGGGGAGATGCCACGCCGGGCAATTTTTTTTCCTTTATGACGGCGGTCATGCTCCTTTACGGCCCGGTCAAAAAATTGAGCAAACTGAACAATACCATTCAACAGGGGCTTGCAGCGGTTGACCGGGTTTTTGACATTCTTGAAATGGAAACGGACATCCAGGATCCCGACCGCCCTGTTGCGCTTTCACCCCCGCCGCACCGGATCAAATTTGAAAATGTCTCCTTTCACTATGATGAGGGCGAGCCGGTACTGGAGTGCGTTCACCTGAAGGTTTCACCCGGGGAGCGCCTGGGAATCGTCGGCGCCTCCGGCGGCGGGAAAACATCGCTGGTGAACCTCATCCCCCGCTTTTACGATGTAACCGGGGGGGCAATCCTCATTGACGGCGTCGATATCCGCGAGGTGTCCGTCAGGGAGCTTCGAAAGCGTATCGCCATTGTTACCCAGGAGCCGATATTGTTCAACGATACCATCCGGAGCAATATTGCTTACGGCAATGCAGAAGCGGGGGACACAGAGATTTTTCGTGCGGCGGAAGCCGCATATGTCCATGATTTTATAAGCAACCTGCCAAAGGGGTACGACACGACCATCGGTGAGTTGGGAAACCGCCTGTCCGGGGGGCAGAAACAGCGGATGTGCATTGCCCGGGCCATCCTGAAGAATGCGCCCATACTCATCCTGGACGAGGCAACCTCCGCACTCGACACGGAATCGGAAGATCTCGTTCAAAAAGCCCTTTTGAATCTCATGCAGGACCGTACGTCATTTGTCATTGCGCACCGGCTGACGACCATTCTGGATGCCGACCGATTGGTTGTCATTGCCGGAGGACGGATCGCCGAAGAAGGCGATCATGAATATCTGCTTTCGCTCAAGGGTGAATATTACAGGCTTTACCAGCGGCAGTTCGAAAACGGCGCTGATGGGGATGAGCAGGCGCCTGTCGCCAATAAAGAAATATTACGCACATAGAGAAAGGGCATGCGCAGCAGGATATTACACAGGTACGTATTTATGGAGTTGATCCCCCCCTTTGCCATGAGCCTGGCTTTTTTCATGTTTGTGTTTCTCATGGGGCAGCTCCTTGATATCACGAACCTGATTGTCAACTACCAGGTCAGCCTTGCGGTTTTCGGCCTCCTCCTTGTGCTTTCTCTGCCGTATTTTCTGGTCTACATCATACCCATGGCCACCATGATGAGCGTTTTGCTCACTTTTTTGCGCATGTCCGGGGACAATGAGATCGTTGCGCTTAAAGCAGGGGGGATAAGCATGTACCGGCTGCTGCCGCCGGTTTTGTTTTTCGCTTTTATTTGCATGATTATTACAGGGGTCATGGGGCTTTACGGCATGCCATGGGGAAAGACCGCTTATGAGCGCCTTGCAATGGATGTGGCCCGCTCCAATTTCAACATCGCCCTGAAGGCCAACACGTTTAACGACGCTTTTCCCGGGGTGATATTTTATGTCAACGATATCGATCACCAAACCCGGGAACTGCACAATGTTTTCATCGAGGACAACCGCCAGGAGGATGTCAGCAGCACGATCGTGGCCCCAAGAGGCTACCTGTTCGGCGGTGAGGACCCGAACGATTTTGTCCTGCGGCTGTATGACGGAACGGTAAATCATGTGCAGATAGACACCCGGTCCGCCCACGCAACTAAGTTCGATACCTATGATATACGTCTGGACCTTCAGCCGCAGGGGGATGCAGCAGACAGCCGGGAACGGAAGCAGGACCGAAGGGAAATGATGCTTACCGAACTGATTGAATATGTCCGGAGCGCTGAAACAAAAGACAGGCGGTATTATTCCATTTTGATGGAATTGCACATGAAATTTTCGATTCCCTTTGCATGCATCGCACTTTCGGTCCTGGCGGTTCCTCTGGGCATACAGACATTGACCTCCAAGCGGTCGGCCGGCCTGGGGATCGGTCTTGTCTGTTTTCTGTTTTATTATCTGCTGCTTTCCGCCGGCATGGTCCTTGGCGAAACCGGTATGATCAATCCCGCGGCAGGCATGTGGCTGCCGAATATGGTCATGTTCGCACTGGGAATATACTTGTGGGTGAAGACCGCAAAAGACAGTCCGGTTGCTTTGTTGGAGTCCCTCCGGGACCTTTCCGGGAGAATGGCAGCGCTCATCAAAAATTACATCAAACATCCATGAAGAAGAAGGGAAAACGGCTAAAGGCCAGGTCATGACGGTCGTTCATCGCTACATCGTTGCGACATTTATGAAGTATTTCGCCATTGTACTGGTAATGGTGGTGTTGATATATCTTGCCATCGATTTTTTCAGCAGGGTGGACCGTTTTCTTGCTTCGCCCGTGTCCAATTACGATACATTTCTCTATTTTGTCTACAAGATTCCCCTGATCGTTTCCCAGATAGCGCCCATCGGGGTTCTTCTGGCCGTTTTGATTGTATTCGGCCTCATGAGCCGGAACAATGAAATTATCGCCTTGAAAAGCGGAGGAATAAGTGTATTTTACCTGCTTGCACCCGTTGCCGTGCTGGGGGTGATTTTTTCCGCGGCCTTGTTTATTTTTTCCGAAGTGGCGGTCCCGGTCAGCATCGCACGGTCAAATGAGATCGATGCGCAAAGACGGGAAAATGACCGGCGCGGGGTATTGTCCTCCCGGAAAGATATCTGGATCCGCCATGCCCAGGGGCTTGCACATGTGAAATACTATCATCCCCGTGAAGAGGTCCTCTTTGGCGTCAGCCTTTATTTCATGGATGACAGCTATCGATTGATCCGGCGAATCGATGCCCGCAATGCCATCTACATGGACGGCAGGTGGACCTTTTATGAAAGCATGATCCAGGAGCTGGAAAACGACGGTGCGGATATGCAAATTGCCTACATGGAGGAAACAATCCTTGATCTTGATCTTGAACCGGCCGATTTTCAGCGCGTGGTTGTGGAATCCGAGGAAGTGGGTTTTCTTGAATTGTATCGATACATAAACAGGATCCAATTGGAAGGATACGATGCCACCGAATACCGGGTGGATTTCTATGGCAAAACCGCTTTTCCATTTGTTTGCCTGATCATGGCACTGCTCGGGTCCGCCATCGTCCTGCGCGGGAAAACAAAAGACAGCATGGCCGTCAGCTTCGCGTACGGTATTGTATTGGCCTTTGCATACTGGTCCATATACAGTTTTTCGCTTTCCATGGGATACGGGGGGCTTTTGCCGCCGGTGCTCGCGGCGTGGACGGCCAATATCCTGTATTGTTTGGGAACCGGCCTCTTACTGCTGTATATCGAGTAAGCCCGATGGCATATTGACCCAAGTCCGGCGCCGGATTTTTTCACCAGCGCACCCGGTTCCCGGGGTTTTACATGAAATGCATATTGAATTATGAATGATGTAAAAAGAAAAATAGAGGCCGTCATGACTGCTGATGCCAATGCAGAACCGTCTGCGCTGGGGACGCTGCTCCGCGCAGGTTCCGCTTTGTACGGCGCCGGCGTTCGGTTGAAAAACGCCGGATACGACAGCGGTTTTTTGACCGGGAAGAAACTGCCCTGCCGCGTCATTTCGATCGGCAACATCGTGGCGGGGGGTACGGGGAAAACGCCGATGACGATCTACCTGTCGACCATGCTGAAGCGCATGGGGCATCGACCGGTTGTGCTCAGCCGGGGGTACGGCGGCCTGGCTGAAAAAAAAGGCATCGTCGTATCGGATGGGTATGAGATTTTATGCGGACCGGAAATTGCAGGGGATGAACCCGTCATGATGGCCGCTCAATTAAGGGGTGTGCCGGTAATCGTGGGGGGGGATCGTTACAAAAGCGGCAGGCGCGCCGTATCGGAGTTCGATCCGGATATGATTGTTCTCGACGATGGTTTCCAGCACAGAAGATTGCGCCGCAACCTGGATTTGGTCCTGCTGGACGCCCGCAACTTGTTCGGCAACGGACATTTGATACCGCGGGGCATGCTGCGGGAGCATGTCTCGGCCCTGAGGCGTAGCAGCGCCATCGTTTTTACGCGCTGCGGTACGGGCTGCGACGCTGCGGTGAATGCCATGGGGCACCAACGGGTAAATGTCCTGCCGGAAGATCCCGCAGGCTTCCGGGGCAAACCGATTTTCCGTACGGATCACGCGCCGTTTCTGTCCGGAATATATGACGGGGCCGCTCCCCTGCCGCAAGATATCCTTCCAGAGACTGCCGAATCTGGTTTTTCTCCCCTAGAGCAGGCAAATGTTTTCGTCTTTTCCGGTATTGCAGGAAATCGCGATTTCCTGGCAGTCGTTGAAAATAATGCAGCACGTGTCGTCGGGCACGAAGCATTTCCGGATCACCATTCGTATACAGATGCCGAAATCAGGGGCATCGTGGATAGAGCCGCATCGGAAGGGGCCGATTTTCTGGTTACCACGGAGAAGGATTATGTGCGGATTGCCGGTAAAATCCCCGGCGATATTCCCATTGCCGTTATCGGCGTAAAAATTGTTTTCATGAACGGAGATGAATCTTTATTTGCCCGGTTTATACGGCAGCATCCCATGGTCTCGTAAATACCTGCTACTCTGCTTTCCTACCGGTCAACAAGGCAAGGACCGCTTCCAGATCTTCCGGCCTGTCGACACTGACACTTCGTAATTCGGTAATCGCCACGTGAATCGGGATATTGTTTTCCAGAAGGCGCAGCTGCTCCAGTTTTTCAAGCTGTTCGAGACGGCCGGGGGGAAGCGCCACAAACCGGTCCAGGGCCTGTTTCCGAAAGGCATACAGTCCGATATGGCCGTAATACAAAGGGAGGGTATCACCGCTTCGGCAGAATGGGATGGCGGCCCTGGAAAAATAAAGCGCCCGCCCGTCATCGGCAAAGACCGCTTTGACCCGATCGGGATTGCCTGCTTCTTGCCCGTCAAGTGCATGGGCAAGAGTGGTCACCATGGTTTCGGGATTTTTAAAGGGATTGATTAATTCCAGGAGCATCGTCGGATCAAGCAGTGGTTCGTCTCCCTGGATATTGACCACGACCGAATTTTCCGGGATCTTTAAGATATCGGCTGCTTCCTTCACCCGGTCAGTGCCGCTTTCGTGGTCATTTCGCGTCATGATGAACGGAAGGTTATATTTTCGGGCTGCATCCGCGATCCGGCGGTCATCTGTGGCAATGGTAACGCTTTTGAGTCTTTCGCAGCGTGAGGCCCGGGTGAAAACGTGCCACAACATGGGTTTTCCCTGTATATCGGCAAGGGGTTTTCCGGGGAAACGGGTCGAGCCCCATCTCGCCGGGATGATGCCGTAGCATGGAGGAGCAAGGGGGTTGTCACGGGCCATTTGTTTTCCCTTATTATTTGGATTCCATGGTGATTGCGGTACGCAGCGCTTCCTCGATTGCCTCGCAGGCGGTACGGCTCCCTCCCTGGCGGGCACTTATGAATGCCGTTGCCTTTCGGGCAATTTCCGCCTTCGGTGCCGGATGGTCGAGCTGTCGGATTAAACCGTCTGCGGCTTCACGATGATCGCGCGTCTTGACGGCCATTTTCTGGCGGAAAATATCTTCTCCGATCCAGGCGAAATTTTCATAAGACGGGCCGATTACCGGGACGGTGCCGTAGACCAGCGGTTCGAGAAAGTTCTGGCCTCCCAGAGGCGCCAGACTGCCTCCCACGAAGACCGCGTCGGCAGCGGCATATGCGGTGGACAGTTCGCCGAAAACGTCCCACAGGAGAACCTCGCCATTCTGTAAGGGGTTTTTCATGCCGGAACGCAGGTGCCAGTTCAGGCCGAGTCCGGAAAGGGCCTTTTTCCAGTAGTCCACCCGCTCCAGGTGGCGGGGGAACAGTCCGATGATTGCATCGGGCCGCAGGCGGTGTACTTTTTGTATGATTTGTACGATTTCCGGCTCTTCTTCCCGGCGGACCGAACCCAACACGATAAACCGTGATCCGGAGGGGATCATTTGTTCCATGAAACCGGGCGATATTTTCGCCCCTTCGTTTTCGGGATCAATGGCCAAACGGTCAAATTTGATGTTGGTCATCAGAGAAACCACGTCTTTCCCGAATACCCTTTCAAAACGTCTGCCGTCCTCCGGGGATATGGCCAGCACACGGTCCGGGCGAAGGGCCTTGCATGCGCCAGGGAACCTGCCATAGGCGGTCATGCTTTTTTCGGTCATCCGGCCGTTTATAATGAAAACCGGGCAGTTCCGACTTTTCAGGGCGTGCATGAAACCCGGCCACAGTTCACCTTCCAGAAGAACCGCCAGTTTCGGGTTCACCCGGGAGACCGCTTTTTCCATGATCGACGGTCGGTCAAAGGGAAACCAGGCGGGAAGGATGTCTATATCCGGGTTGGCTGCGGCCAGCGCGGCCGAAGCCCTGCCGATGATATCCATTCCCTGGCGGGTATTGGTTGTAACCAGGACGCGAACCGGACCGTCCGTTCGCAGGCGCTCAAGAAGCGTCCATGCCAGGTATGCCTCTCCACCGGATGCCGCCTGGATCCAGATGTCCGCTACGGGAAGCGGGCTTTCAAGCTTTCTCTGTGAAAAGCCGTCTTTGAGGCGACGGTTGAGCCGAAGCAGGGGCAGCGCCATTGCCCATACCTTGTCGTAAATGCCCAGAGCGGTATGCAGTGTTTTGTCCGTCACGATTTCGAAAGTCCTGCGTGTATCGTATTATCCGCCTTCTGAAACAAAAAAACCGCACCGCCACCCGGCTGTACGCCGTAAAGATGCCGTTGCGGTTATTTGTTTGAAGGCCTGGTAAAAGCGATTTGTGAACCGCTAATCGACTTCCGGCCTCGGATAGAGACCAGCGCGTTTCACGATATCCGGAATCATCTCTTCCCATTCAATGGCCATGATATGAAACCCTTTTACACCATCGACTTCTTTTAACCGCTGAATGGTTTCAATGCAGATGTTGACGCCTTCCTCCGCCTGTTTTTCCTTGGGGGTGTCGGCCATTCGTTTGACCACTTCGTCGGGCACATCCATGCCCGGGACGCGGTTTTTCATGTATTTGGCCATACCCGCCGATTTGAGCGGCGTTATACCTGCCATGATATATGTTTTTTCCGTAAGTCCGCGCTCCCGTGCCAGTCGGATCCATTCCTCGAACTTGTCGAGGTTGTAGATGCACTGGGTCTGGATGAATTCCGCTCCGGCCTCGATTTTTTTGGCAAGGCGCGGCACGCGGATTTCAAAGGGATCGGCGAACGGGTTGGCTGCCGCGCCCACAAACATCTGCGGCGGGCGCTTGATATCGGCGCCACCTAAGAATTTGCCTTCGTCGCGCATTTTGCGGGCGGTCCATACCAGCTGCATGGAATCGAGGTCGTGCACATTCTGCCCCTGGGGGTTGTCTCCGAAGGATTGGTGGTCTCCCGAAAGGCACAGCAGGTTGAAGATATCAAAGGAAGCACCGCCCAGTATATCGCTTTGTAGGGCAATCCGGTTGCGATCCCGGGTGACCATCTGCAGAACGGGTTCGATTCCCATGAGTTTCAGGTGAATACATGTGGCCAGGCTGCTGGTACGGACCACGGATGTCTGGTTGTCGGTTACGTTGACGGCGTCCACGTATCCCCTGAGCAATTCCGCTTTTTCACGGATGGTATCCGGATCGCTTCCGCGCGGGGGGCCGCATTCGGAGGTGACGCCCAGGTGGCCGGCTGCCATTATCTTTTCAAGTTTGCTCGGCGTTTTCGCACTCATATCTGCACATCCTCCCTTACCACTTTACGAGGCCCGCCGGCACGGTCGGTGGACCAGTCCTTGATGTGAAACATTTTTTCATAAAGATCGAGCCTGTCGATCGCCTTTAACCGGTCAATAATCAGCTGCCACGCGCAGTCGAGGTCTTTGTTGATTTCGCAGCTTCCCTTGGTGGAGCCGCCGCAGGGACCGTTCAGAATCCGCTTGGCGCACCTGGAAACCGGGCAGATGCCTCCGGTATAGGCCAGGATGCAGCTTCCGCATGCCTGGCAGCGTTCCGTCCAAAGGCCTCGTTGTTCCGTGACGCCCAGAAAACAGGTGTTGACACCAGGGTAAACCGGTATTGAAAGATATTTTTCCGCGGTGAACTGGATGCCCACGCCGCAGGCAATGGATACAATGGCGTCATACTGGTCCGCTATATCCCGGATTTCCTCCAGGTATTCATGGTCGCACTGACGTTCGAGCGTCCGTTCGTCCACAACAACCTCGCGCCCCTGGTTGGCAAAGTACATCCGAAGCGAGGATGCCAGTATGCCCACTTCTTTTTTGCCGCCTGCCTCACAGACGGTTACGCATTCATTGCAGCCCAAAACGAGGATTTTCCCGGCATCTTTCACGTATTCTATGATTTCCTCGACAGGCTTTTTATCCGCTACTATCATGGGGTCTGCCTCTCTTTACATTATGGTTATTTCCGGCAGGGGCGGGTTGCCTGTTCCACCCCTGCATATCGTATCATGTCACGCCGCACGCCTGTTTTTTTTCAGTGGATTGGGGCCCAGTTTTCTGATCTGTGCATCCATCTCTTCGGCATATTTGACAAAAAGCGGTCCGTCGCTCGAAGACAGGTTAAACATC
>JAABUA010000005.1 GCA_011389515.1 Desulfobacteraceae bacterium | reverse complement strand
AGGGTTTAAGCTGGCGAATGCGGCGATGGAGTTGGAGTGTGCGCGCAATTTGTTATACAAGGCGTGTTGGCTTCGGGATAAAAGCCGGGCATTTGCCAGGGAGGCGGCGATGGCGAAGTTGTACTGTTCCGAGCTCATGGGTCGGGTAGCCGACAGCGCGGTCCAGATACACGGCGGTTACGGGTTGATGAAGGAATATAGCGTTGAGCGGTTCTATCGCGACCAGAAACTGCTCGACATCGGTGAGGGCACCTCTGAAGTACAGCGCATCGTTATATCAAGGCACATCGGATGCTGAATAAGGGGACGGCAGCTTTGGGGTTTTATATGCCTGGGCATTGATCTTCCGGGTTTTCCGCAAGGCCAGCTGAATCAGAACTTATTATGAGCGCATCATGATTTGTAAACACGTGTTGGTCATGTATCATTTTAATAAAGCAACGGGGAGCATAGGATGACTGATACCGAAAGCGTAATCAAGGTGGATGTGCAGGATCAGATCGCTGTAGTGACCCTGAATCGTCCGGATGCCATGAACGCCATTAATTTTGAAATGCTGAGCACGCTAAAGGGCCACATCGAATCGATTCGGTTCAATCCCGACGTGCGGGTGGTCATTATTACAGGCGCCGGGCAGAAAGCCTTTTGTGCGGGGGCGGATTTAAAAGAACGGGTCAAACTGCCGGAAGCAAAGGTCAGAGAGTTCATCTATACAATACGCCGGCTTTTTTCGGATATTGAATCATTGAACAAACCCGTAATCGCCGCGATAAACGGTTTTGCGCTGGGTGGCGGAACGGAAATGACGCTGGCCTGCGATATTCGGATCGCATCGATGAATGCGTCAATGGGACTTACCGAAACCCGGTTGGCTATCATTCCCGGAGCGGGCGGAACCCAGCGGCTGCCCCGGATCGTGGGGCGTGGCAAGGCAAAGGAGTTGATTTTCACAGGACGCCGGGTTGATGCCCGGGAAGCCCTGGATATCCGGCTGGTGAATAAGATATGCGAAGAAGATCTCCTTATGGATGAAGCCGTGAAAATGGCTCAGATGATCTGCGAGGCCGGGCCTGTTGCCATCGAGCAGGCCAAGTACGCCATGAATGCCGGACTTGAAACCGACCTGAACACCGGGATGGCTATCGAGTCTAACGCTTACTGGATTACCATTCCTACTCAGGATCGATTGGAAGGCATCAATGCCTTTCTGGAAAAAAGAAAGCCCGTTTACCAGGGGAAATAAAGGATGTCATGACGGCAGCATTGCACTTATAAACAAGACAGGGGAATTGTATCAATGAGTGAGAACAGGCAGCATTGGTTAAACGAGGAGGCCAAGCTTGATGAATTGGTGCAGAAAACCCTCTGGCCCGGCGGACAGAAAGCCATAGACCGGCTGGCAAAGCAGGGGAAAAAACCCGTCAGAGAGCTGATTGATCGGCTCATTGATCCGGGCACCCAATTTTTTGAACTTTCGCGCATTGCAGGCTTTGGTCTGGATTACCCGGGGGTAGGGGACGTACCGTGCGCTGGTGTCGTGACAGGCCTCGGCAAAATTTACGGTAACTGGACCATGATTATTGCAAACGATCCCAGGGTAAAGGCGGGTACCTATTTTCCCATAACCCTGAAAAAGCATATCCGGGCCCAGGCAATTGCGGAAGAAAACGGGCTTAATTGCGTTTATATCGCAGATTCCGGGGGGGCATTTCTGCCGATGCAGGCAGAGGTGTTTCCGGATGACGGACATTTCGGATCCATGTTTTACAATATGGCCCGGATGAGCGCAAAAGGGCTTCGGCAGATTACCATGAGTACCGGCGGCAATACTGCTGGCGGCGCTTATATTGTATTCATGGCCTGCGAGTCGGTGATGATCGATAAAATGTCCTATTCATTTTTAGGGGGTCCACCCTTGGTGAAAATGGCTACCGGTGAGGTTATTTCCGCCGAAGAGCTGGGGGGGGCAAAGGTTCATACGCATATTTCCGGAGGGGCGGATCATTTTTGCCAGAACCAGGATGAAGCCGTTGACCGGGTCCGGGAAATTCTCTCCCTGACGCCTTTTCAGAAAATTCATCTGCACCGTTATGAAGAGCGCCCTTCCAGCTATCCCATTGACAAATTGTACGATATTTTACCGACAACCGGCAGCCAGGTCATTGATGCCCATGCGATTATTGAAACCATAGCGGATGACGGCGTTTTCAATGAATATAAAAAACATTATGCGCCAGGGCGCGGCGACAATCTGGTCACCGGCAAGATCCGGCTCAAAGGATATCCTGCCGGAATCATTGCATCCAACAAGATCGGGGTGATTTTTGAAGAAGCCGCACGAAAGGCGGCGGAATGGATCGTCCGGTGCAGTTATGAAAAAATTCCGTTGATTTTTCTTCAGGGATCACCGGGCTACATGGTGGGCTCGGATGCGGAGCACAGTGGTATCGGAAAGTATGGAGCGGACATGGTCCGTGCTGTATCCTGCGCCCAGGTGCCAAGAATCCAGCTCGTAATCGGACAGGATAACGGTGCGGCCAATTACGGCATGTGCGGACGGGCCTATAAGCCGAAGTTTCTGTTTCATACCATGCGAAGCCGAACGTCGGTCATGAGCGGTAAAAGCGCGGGGGGCGTTTTGCTGTCTATCGAGGATCGAAAGCGGGAGGCAGGGGGCAAACCCATGACCGATGAAGAGCGAAACGAGTTTTATGAGAAAATGGTTCAAAAGTATGACGGGGAAGCGCACCCGTTTTTTTGCGGCGCCCGCCTGCTGAGCGACCGGGTATTAAAGTTCATGGAAATCCGGGACTGGCTGGCCATGGCCATAGAAGTCAGTCACCTTCGGCCGGTGGGTGAACCGTCTTTCGGTAATTTCAGATTTTAAGCTGAAACATCCGGCGTCGTATTTTCTGCAGTGACAATTCGAATCACATGCCTTGCACCGTAATGGGGTATTATATTTTTTTATTTTATTCGTTTAGATGGTCGGCATTTTTGTATGCTATCGTGAAAGGTTTACGAGAAATTAATGCAGGGCCGTTTGCTTGTGCAGCGTCACGCCTTTATATTTAGATCCAATAAGTGTTTTTCTTCTTTTGATTTTTACAAACGTTTCAAGTCCATAGATAGAATGGATAACGGATGAATTCAATAAACTACGTTTCATTTTGAGAAATTTCACGTACGGCAAGGTACGATCCATTTCGTCACCTTTGGGGAAATAAATATAAAAACGTATTTGCAAGGAACCGGTTAAGTATGGAACTTACCAGGGAACACCTAATGATTCAGAAAATGGCCAGGGAATTTGCTCGCAAAGATCTTGCGCCCCTGGCTGCAGAACGCGATCAGAAGCATGAATATCCCGCTGAAAGCCTCAAACAGATGGGAGAGTTGGGGCTTTTAGGAATGCTCGTGCCGGAGGATTACGGCGGTGAGCATATGGACACGGTTTCCTATGCACTGGCCATGGCGGAAGTTGCATATGCGTGCGCTTCCACCGCCGTGATCATGTCCGTGCACAATTCCATATGCTGCGGAAGCCTTCTTCGGTTCGGCACCCCAGAGCAAAAGGAGCGCTACCTGGTTCCCATGGCCAAAGGAAAGATCATATGCTCTTTTGCCCTGTCGGAGCCCGAGGCGGGATCGGATCCCGCATCGATGGAAGCCACTGCCGAAAAACAGGGGAATTATTATATTCTTAACGGAACCAAGCGGTGGATAACCGGCGGGGCGACTTCCGGGTTGTTTATCGTTTTGGCAAAAACGGACCCGGAAGCCGGCCACAAGGGCATTTCCGCATTTCTGGTAACAAAAGACATGGAAGGGTTTGAAACGGGCAGGCTTGAAGACAAGATGGGACAATGCGCTTCCGATACCACGGATCTGCTCTTTTCTAACTGCAAGGTGCCGGCGGATCATCTCCTTGGCAAGGAGGGAGATGGGTTTGTTGTTGCCATGTCCGGCCTGGATGACGGCAGGATAGGGATTGCAGCTCTTTCCCTGGGATTGGGGCAGGCGGCCCTTGACCATGCGGTTGATTATTCGAAAAAACGGGTGCAATTCGGCCGACCCATTGCAGACAACCAGGGATTGCGGTGGATTATCGCCGATATGGCCATGGACGTGGAAGCGGCAAGGCTTTTGGTTCTTAATGCCGCTGCGAAAAAGGATCGCAGGGAAAAGTGCAGCAAGGAAGCATCCATGGCAAAGCTCTATGCTTCGGAAATGGCCAATCGCGTAACCGGCCAGGCAATTCAGATATTCGGTGGCTATGGCTATACCCGGGAGTTTCCCGTGGAGCGCTTTTACCGGGATGCCAGGGTGTTGACGATTTACGAAGGAACCACCCAGATTCAGAAAATCGTCATTGCCAATCACGTGATCGGGGACCGGAAAAAACAGAAAAAAAAGTAACGGCGGCCAATACCAATCAGGAGGATTTAGGAATGGATTACCAAACGCTTATACTGGAGCGCCGGGAAAAGATCGGTTTTATCACTTTAAACCGGCCCAAACAGCTGAACACCTTCAGCACCGTTCTGGCCGTGGAATTCAACAGGGCCCTTGATGAGTTTGAAACCGACGCGGATGTCCGGGTTGTCGTCATCCGTGGAGAGGGCAAGGCGTTCTGTGCAGGCATTGATGTCAATGAACTGGAGGGGAAGCAGTGCCTCGATTATTATCAATGGGTGGGCAAGATGGAGGAAATGGCCCTGCGAATATCGAGGATGGGCACCCCGGTTATTGCCAGCGTGCATGATCTGGCCATTGCAAACGGCATTGCCATCGTTGCCGCTGCAGATCTGGCCGTTGCTGCCGCAGGCGCCCGTTTCGGGGCCACTGCTGTGAACATCGGGCTTTTCTGCATGGGGCCGGCCGTGCCCCTTGCGCGGAGCATCGGCCGGAAAAAAGCATTGGAACTGCTGCTCACCGGCGATATGATTGAGGCCGAGGAGGCGTACCGGATCGGTCTGGTCAACAAGGTGGTTCCTCCGGAACAGCTGGCGGATGAAACCCTTGCACTGGCCCGCAAACTTGCACAAAAAAGCCCCCTTGCACTTCAACTCGGCAAGAAGTCCTTTTATAAAATGCAGGACCTGCAATATGAAAAGGCATTTGAATTGGTAAACAACCATTTTGCAATGCTTTGCAGTTCCGAAGATGCCCATGAAGGCGTTGATGCGTTTTTGAACAAGCGTACGCCGGAGTGGAAAATGCGGTAGAATACGTAAAATACGATAGGCGGTTGCTGCTGTATGACAAGTATGCTACGTACACCTGAAAGGAGGTCTATGGTGATTCTATGGTAATGTAAATAATGCGTTGCCGGAAAAACAACGGATAATAAAAAACATGGATAACCCGGATTGTCGCCATGCGGCGGATGGGGACGTGTGGATGGATTATAAACATGGTTTATAATAGAGATCGTATTTTTTTCTAAAGAGCAGGGGTTTTTATCTCAACGACTGTTCAAATCTTACATATAAAGGAGGACATTGATGAGCATGGAATCATATTACAAGGAGGTTATGGAGCTCAACACCATGGAAAACCTGGAGGAGCGCAAGAAAGCGGTGGAGGCTTTTGCTGAAAAACTGAATAAAGCCGATCTTCCTCCAAAGTTCAACTGGGTTGCGGAAATATTCGAGGGGCTTCATGTCCGTGAACGCGGCGACCAGGCTGCATTGATCTGGGCGGACATGACCAGTGATAAAGAAAAAACCATGACCTACCGGGAACTGGCCGCCGACGCCAACCGCTGCCTCAATTTCCTGCGGGACAAGGGTGCCCAGCACGGGGACAACATGTACATGATGCTCCCCATTGTTCCGGAAACCTGGATTTCCACGCTGGCATCGCTCAAGGGGGGGCTGATCAACGTGCCCACGGCCACGTCCATGACCACCCGTGAACTGCAGTTCCGGTTTCAGAACTATCAGCCCGATAGCATTGTCGCAGACGAGAGCTATGCGGACCTGATCGACGAGGCGCTCGCCAGTACCGGCGCGAATCCGAAGGTCAAGCTGGTTTTGGGCAAAAAGGACGGGTGGACCAGTTTTGACGAACTGGAGAGCTTTTCAGGAGAAGCGGAAGGGGCCGAGATCAAGAAGGACGACGTCCTTTACTGCTTTTTTACCTCCGGAACTACCGGTCTGCCCAAGCTGGTAGGACACAGCGCCATGTCCTATCCCTTGGGCCATCTGTCCTCGGCGCTCTTGATCGGGCTGGTCCCCGGGGAGGTCCATCACAACCTGAGTGCTCCGGGATGGGCGAAGTGGGCATGGAGCAGTTTTTTTGCGCCGCTCAACGTGGGGAGTACGGTGGCCGCGTTCAATTTTGCCGCGCTGGATCCCAAAAAATACCTTTCATTTGTCTCGAAGTACAAAGTAGCCACATTCTGCGCACCGCCTACCGCCTGGCGCGCGTTTGTGGGGCTTGATCTCAGCCAGTTCGATTTCTCAAACCTCAAGTTTTCCGTAAGTGCGGGCGAGCCGCTGAATCCTGAAGTCATCACACAATGGAAAAAGTATACAGGAACATATATCCGGGATTTCTACGGCCAGACCGAATCGACCGGCATGATCGGAAACCCGCCGTGGATGGAAGAGCGGATGCGCTTCGGTTCGTTCGGGTATCCTTCCGACCTCTACGATATCACACTGGCCGACGACGAAGGCAACGAGATCACGAAACCGGGTGAAACCGGCCATATCGTGGTGCGCCTTGACCGTTGGCGGGCGATCGGGCTTTTTACGGAATATATCGGCAATCCGGAGAAGATGAACCAGGTTTTCGTAAACAACTTCTATTACTCCGGCGACCGGGCGTATTTTGACGAAGACGGCTACTGGTGGTTCGTGGGCCGGGCCGATGACGTGATCAAGTCATCCGACTTCCGCGTGGGACCGTTTGAGGTGGAAAGCACCCTTATCGAACATCCGGCTGTTGCAGAAGCGGCGGTGGTCGGAAGTCCGGATCCCCAGCGCTACCAGCTGGTAAAGGCATACGTCATATTGAGCCAGGGGTATGAACCGTCCAGGGAGCTTGCCCTGGAGCTGTTCCAGCACTCCATCAACATCCTGGCCAAGTTCAAGATCCCGCGCATTATCGAGTTCGTGACCGAGGTCCCCAAGACCATCAGCGGCAAAATCCGGCGGATCGAACTCCGGGAGCAGGAAATAAAGAAAAAGGATGAGGGCATTGAAAGAGCCTCGAACGAATATTTTTACGGGGATTTTCCGGAGCTCAGCTCGAAGAAGAAGTAACGGGCGGCTGGGACCTTTACAGCTGCCGGCGCGGGTCGCGTAGCCCGCGCCGGCAGGAAAGCCAAGCAATAGAGAATTGCTTATCACGGTCGTGTTTTTTTCGTTCATATGTTTTTCGGGCATTTCGCCCAGATTTTCGTACGGTTTCCCGGTCTGCAGGGATATGCCGCTGCAGGGGTTAATATGATGGATGACTAAGCCGGTTTTCCCCACGGCCCATAAAGACAAGAGGCAGGCGGAAGCACCGGTAAATCCGGGCAGGCTGCCTGCAAACCCGCCCATGATACAAGGAATCCGCCATGGCTGAAAAAGCCGGCCTTGAACAGTTTTTTAAGGTCATCAGCACAGTCAGCCGCGCGCTCCATGAAAGCGCCGATTTGAATGAAACCCTCCGGGTCATGCTGGAGACGATTTCCGATTTTTTCGGCGCAAAGGGATGCACGCTCCGCGTGCTGGATGCGGCAGGCAAAGAATTTGAACTGATGGCGGCGACCGGTCTCAGCAGTTCATACCTGGAAAAAGGCGTTATTATTGCCGATTCCAATCATTTCGAGGTGTTCGAAGACCAGTTGATCGTTATAAATGATGTGGCCCATGATCCGCGCGTGCAATATCCGGCTGCGGCCATTAAGGAAGGGCTCGTCTCCATCATCGGGGTCCCCTTCCAGGTGACCGGCGCCATGCGCATGGTCCTCCGGATCTATTTCGACCGTCCTTATGAGCTGAAAGGCGAAGACCGCCGGCTTTTATATTACATCGCCCAGCAAAGCGCAACCGCCATCAAGAATTCCATCCAGCACAGCCGGTACATGGACGTCTACCGGAAAGTGGCCGCTGCCATCCATGAAGGGGATGCGGTGGAGGACATCCTGGAAACCATCGTCACCACGATCCGGGAAGTGATGGAAGCCCGGGGCTGCATTTACTGGATCGTGGATACCGAGCAGCAGTCGGTCTATCTGAAAGTCACCAGTGGCTTTCAGATGAACACCCTCTCCCATATCGGTTACGATACGCTAAAAGACGTATTCCGGTTAGATGGGGACAAGGAGGTCTTTTTCAAAGATGTGCGAAACGACGCCCGCATTCCCAGCACCACGGGTTTGGGAAAACAGATGGTCATCTCCATCCTGGGAGTGCCGTTTCATATCGTGGATCAGTACAAGGGGGTGCTGGCCGTATATTTCAGCCGTCCCCGCGAGCTGCTCCAAAGCGAGATCGACTTTGTGCGCGATGCCGGCCGCCAGGGTGCCATTGCACTGCACAAGGCGTTCCGGTATGATGAACGGATGCTGGCCGCCTTCCGGGAGATCATCGAGGGACTCGTGCTGTCCCTGGAAGCCAAAGACCTCTGCACCCACGGCCATTCGCTCAACGTGGCCAACTACGGGAAAATGACAGCGCTCAGGATGGGACTTTCCGAACGCGAGGCCGAGGAAATCTACCGGGGGGGTCTGTTGCACGATATCGGCAAGCTGGCCATGCAGGACAACATCCTGGGGAACCTGGGGCACCTGTCCCCGGGTGATTTCGAGACCATCAAGCAGCACCCGGTTATCGGAGCCAAGATCATCGGGCGGCTCTCCCTGCTTAACGAAGTGTCGCCGATTATCCTTTATCACCACGAGCGTTACGACGGCTCGGGATATCCCGAGGGGCTGAGCGGCGAGGCGATTCCTGCCGGCGCTCGGATCATCGCCGTAAGCGACGCCTTTGACGCCATGACATCCGACCGGCCGAAAAAGGAGAACATGAGCATCACCAAGGCGTTGAATCTTCTGCAACTGGAGGCGGGAACCAAGTTCGACCCGGATGTGGTACGGGCGTTTGTCGCAGCCATCGAGGAAAATATCGATTCGGTCAAGCCCTTTACCATGCCCGAGGAAGTCGCAAGCAACGATAATTGGCATGTAGCTGCCTGTGAGAAGCGGAAAAAAGGGATTCCAAAGTGGATCAGGCGGTGTATACCCGGTTTTTGAATCAGAAAATATACATTCGTGACGTTGAAGCAGCCGAAAAGCATTGCATTGATGGGTCTGACGAAGCCGTCAGGGAAAATGCAGGAAAAAATCGAGGCGCAGCTTCCCCTGGGCCGTCCGGATGCGCTTGAATGCCTCTTTTAGCGCCTGGCGTTCGATGGAGGTGAGATTGGCCGGCTGCAGGTAGTTGTGCGAGGCCGTTCCCTTTTCGCTGACCATCGCCGCCTGCTGTTTGAGCCGTTGAAACATCAGGTATTCATATGCATCTGCCAGGTTGGAGAGGGTCTCCCTGTCAATGCTCCCCTGCTTGTGTGCGGCCTCCAGGCGCCTGATGGTGTTGGTCTCCGTGACCGATCCCTGCAGGGCATAGATGCGGGAAAAATCGACCACGAGCCGCATGGCGCTTTTGATGTCGAGCCCCCCCTTTCGCTCTCCTTTCTCCTCTAACACGAAATTGCCGAAGAAACTCAGCGGCGGTCTGTAGTACAAGATATTCTGGGCCATGTGCCGCAGAAATCCGGGCCATTCCTTCAGGCGTTTAAAAAGAGACATGTGCAGGGATTTTACCAGCTCTTCCCGGCCGAATCCCAGGCGGAAATCGAAAAAAATACCGGCTTTGAGCAGCCGTTCCGGGTCGTCGCTTTCGATCCACTTCCGGTGGTATTCCTTCCATTGGGACAGGGGCTGGCACCATACGGGGTTTTTGGCCATCATATCGTACTCGCAGTGGGTCTGGCCGATTTCGTGAAGCCAGTCGCACACCTTGGTTCCCAGGTCGAGGAAATAGCGCCGGACCGTTTCCTCGTCGTTTTCCTCGACATCCTCGAATACAATGGCGTTGTCCTGGTCTGTTTTGAGCGTCTGCTCCCGGCGGCCTTCGCTGCCGAAAAGGACAAAGGCGAATTCCACCGGCGGCGGGCCGGCGCTTTCGATGGCCATTTCCATCACCCGGTGCAGCATTTCATCGGTCAGGGCTGTGATGATGGAAGTCAGGTGGATGGAACGGGCGCCGCTTTCAATGAGCCGGGAGATCAGGCGGGGCAGCTTTGCGTAGCAGGTTTTGAGCTCCTCCAGGCTCCGGGCCGTGGTCATTTCCTGAATCAGAAATACCGGGGAAAGCGTCTGGGCCAGAAACAAATCCCGTTCGGTGATGACGCCTCCGTCCGTGCCGTTGTCCCGTACAGCCAGGTGCTTGACCTGGTTTCGCATCATGGTGAGCACCGCTTCGAAAACCTGGGCATTCGCGTCAATGGTGATCAGCGGTGCGGTCATGATGTCGCCCGCGGGGTCGTCGGGGGAACGCCCCTGGAGGATCACTTTTTTGCGCAAATCATAGTCGGTGACCATCCCTCTGGGTCGGTTTTTTTCGTCCGTTACGAGAATGGCGCTGCGCCGGCTGGCGGTCAGCGTGCGTGCGGCCTCCCGGATGCTCGTGGCGGCGGTGCATGATGGAAATTTCTGGGCCATATCCCTGACCGTTTTGGTCAGAAAGGACGACTGCGTTTCATACTCCCCGGCACCGGGCATGCCCGGGAAATCCGGTCCCGGTGACGGCCGGCTGTCCGCGTGGTAGGATGACGAAAAAAACCGGGCAAATGCAGACGACTTGATGCAGAGCCGGAAAAAATTTTCCCGGTCCAGCCGGTACACGGTTGCCTCGGTCATGCATCGCAGGGTGCTGGTAGAGATCCCGTTGTTGAACAGCAGGGATATGCCGCCGTATGTCCTGCCCGGTTCGAGTATCTCTTTTACCCGCTGTTTCCCGTCTTGTTCGATGATCCGTTCAAGACTGCCGGAGCGGACGATCACAATATGGGTGATGATGGTTTCTTCCTGGGTGAACAGGATGCGTCCGGGGAGGTAGTGCTCCGTTTCCACGTTCGCCGCAACGATTTCGATCTCATTTCTGGCAAGAAACTGGAAAGGCGAATGCTGCATGAGAAAGCGCTGCCGCTCCAGCAGGTCTGCAGCGTCGACGCTCGTAGCCGCGCGCGGAAAGTTTTCCATTATTTCCCCTTTTTCTCGAAGGGCATGTATATCTCACGGTTTTTCCGTTATCGAGTTCAAGGTGCGACTTATAGTTTTCCAGAAACATCAAATCCTGTTTGCTGGGCGGCAGCTGTGCGGAAAATCTGTCACTCTTGCGCATATATCTACGGTCTTTTTCAGGCCCTTTTTGTATTTTTTTGCACTACAAGCTATCTCAACTGTACTGATATATCCCCTTGCCGGTTTTGCGTCCAAGCCAACCAGCGTTCACGTATGATTTAAGAAGGGGGCATGGACGATATTTGGGATCACCGTAGCCATCCTGGAGCACTTCCAGAATAGATAACACCGTATCGAGCCCGATAAGATCTGCAAGGGCAAGGGGTCCCATGGGATGATTCATCCCAAGCTTCATGATCTGATCGATACCTTCAGCAGTGGCTACTCCCTCGTATAGTTCCCACAAGGCTTCGTTTAACATAACCATCAGGACGCGATTGGAAACAAAGCCGGGAACATCGCGGCACTCCACCGGAATCTTACCCATTGACTCGGCAACGGAACGAATCGTTTTCGTGACTTCTGGGTCCGTGGCAAGCCCGTTGATCACTTCCACCAGCTTCATTACGGGCACCGGATTCATAAAATGCATGCCGATCACTTTTTCCGGGCGATTTGTGCATGCGGCAATCCCCGTAATGGGCAAAGAAGATGTATTGCTGGCAAGAATTGCGTCCGGCGGCGCGATACGATCCAGTTCACCAAAAATCTTGGCCTTGATCTCCATTTTCTCCACCACTGCTTCAATCACCAGGTCGCAGCCGGCGGCATCCTTGTAATCCGTCACAGGGGAGATCCTGCCCAGTACCGCTTCCTTGTCAGCAGCCGTGATTTTTTCCTTTTTGACCATCCTGTCAAGGCTGTTGGAAATTGCGGCCATCCCCTTGTCCACAATCTCCTTTGAAATATCGTTCATATAGACGCTGTAACCTGACTGGGCGGCAACCTGGGCGATGCCGCTTCCCATCTGCCCTGCTCCGATAACCATGATCGTCTTACTGTTCATTGTTCACATCCTTTATATATTAAGAGTATATAACGGTAAAAAAACCATTTTATTCTTTGCAGTATACGACTGTCGGTAATTTGGTATTTAGATATAAAACGAGATGGAACATCTCACACAACGGTACGGGGCAGCGAAAAGCGATAAAGAGTTTACACATGTTTTATGTGTTGCACTATTTTACGTTAAAGTCAAGTTTGAAGGATCAGTTTTGTTGGATGAAAAACATTTCTCTGGTTTTGTCAGGAAAACTTGCGTAAAAAAGAACGAATACCAAAACGTCTGCGCCCATTGTGTGAAGACAGCTTAAGAACAGGTTCGCGCCATGTCAAGAAAAATAAGGAAAGGGATTTTCAATGCCGTCGTCTATATCCTTGTGGGCCGGCAAGCGCGCATTTTTTCGAATCAGAAATTCCGGAATTCATCCGGATGACGTAAAGGTTGTTGCCGGAGCCGCCGGAGGGCCGAAATGGCTTGTCCTAAGCCATCTTGACCGGGCCCTTTTCTCATCATGGCTTGCTTTCCGGAAATCACCATTGTTTGTCATCGGCTCATCCATCGGCGCGTGGCGTCTGGCAACCGTTTCCAGAAACAATCCCGCTGCGGCAATTGACCGTTTTCAGGAGGCCTACCTGGAGCAGCGTTTCGGGTTTACGCCTTCGATGCACGAGATCAACCGCGTTATCGAAAAAGCCCTGGACAAACTTCTCGCATCCGGAGGCCCCTCCGAAATCCTGTCGCATCCATGGTACCGCTTAAATGTTATGGCAGTGCGCTGCAGGCAGGCTGCGGGCAGCGATAAAAAATCCTTCCTGCTGCCGGCCCTGGGTATGGCTGCGCTGGCAAATGCGGTGTCGCGAAACAATCTGAAACTTTTTTTTGAAAGAACCCTTTTTTACGATCCAAGGGATATCCCGCCATTCTATGGTATGGCAGGCTTTCCCCTTCACCGGGTGGCGCTTTCCGACAGAAATATAAAACCGGCCCTCATGGCTACCGGATCCGTGCCGCTTCTCATGCCGGGGGTAAAAAATATACCCGGCGCCCCCCCCGGCACTTACCGGGACGGCGGTATCATCGATTACCACATGAATATCGATTTTATGAACCAGCAGGACGGGATCGTGTTGTATCCGCACTATGCCCGACAGGTCGTCCCGGGGTGGCTCGATAAGAAAATCACCTGGCGCAGGCCGAATTTTTCCTGCCTGGACCCGGTCCTTATGATCACCCCTTCCATGGATTTCCTGAAACGCCTCCCGTATGGAAAAATATCGGACCGATCCGATTTCACCCGGTTTGCGGGGCAAGACAAAAAGCGCCTGGCATACTGGCATGCCGTAATCGATGCGGGGCGCCGCATGGCCGACGAATTCATGGAAGCCGTCGACACGGGCCGGATAAAAGATATGGTCCGGCCGATCTCAGCACTGTACGATCCATCCCAAGGATAACCATTCACCAGGCAATAACCTTTCATCAGCGTTTTCCGTCATATCCATGAAAATTCCCTTGACAAGGGGAAAGCCTTTTATCTATTTTGAGTATATACTCGACATTTTCAAGGCCTCCATCCTTTTCTTCAGGCGACCTGACAGCCGGGTAAATAATGAACTTTTATGTGTTCTTATAATACAAATTTACCAGGAGGAATTACATGACGGAAACCACAATCGTGCTCGGCGGCAAGAAAAAAAGCCGGTTTCTGGACAAGGTCAAGGAAATTCTGCCGGCGGGCAACCTTGATCTTTGCCTGACCTGCGGCGCCTGCTCGTCCGGATGCCCGGCAACGGGCCTGGAAAACATGGACCCGCGCAAGTTTTTGCGCATGTGTGCACTCGGCATGGATGAAGAAGTAGCCAGTTCTTCGTGGGCATGGATGTGCACCATGTGCCAGCGCTGCATTTATGTCTGCCCCATGCAGATCGACATTCCCCAACTCATTTTCAACACGCGGGCCACCTGGCCCCGGGAGGAAAGGCCCAAAGGCATCCTGGGATCCTGTGACCTCGCCTTGAAAAACGACACCGGCAGCGCCATGGGCACCACGGAGGAGGATTTCGAATTCGTGGTCAACGATGTCCTGGAGGAATACCAGGAAGCACAGCCGGAGTTTGCGGACATGGAAGCACCCATTGACAAGGAAGGGGCCGAATTCTTTTTGAACCAGAATTCGCGTGAACCCGTAACCGAGCCGGACGAAATGCTTCCCCTGTGGAAAATTCTTCATCTGGCAGGCGTCAGCTGGACATATGGATCAAAGGGATGGGCCGGTGAAAACTACTGCATGTTTCTTGCAGACAATGACGCATGGAAGCATCTGGTGACGGTCGCCACCGACCAGACGCACAAGCTGGGTTGCAAGACGTACCTCAACACCGAGTGAGGGCACGTTACATTTGCAGTCCGGGCCGGACTGAAAAAATTCAACATCGACCACCAGTTTGAAGTTAAAAACATTTACGAATACTATGCAAAATGGATCCGGGAAGGAAAGCTGAAGGTCAACTCCGACTGGAACAAGGACCTGAAAATCAAGTTTACGGTCCAGGATCCCTGCCAGATTGTCCGAAAAAGCTACGGCGATCCCATTGCCGAAGATCTCCGCTTTGTTGTCAAATCCGTGGTTGGCGAGGAAAATTTTATTGACATGACCCCCAACCGCTCCAATAATTACTGCTGCGGCGGCGGCGGCGGATTTCTGCAGTCCGGATACAAGGACGAGCGTCTGTCATACGGACGTCTAAAGGACGAACAGATCCAGGCCACAGGCGCCGCATACTGCATCGCCGGATGCCACAACTGCCACGCGCAGATCCACGAACTGAGCGAGCACTATGGCGGGCACTACGGGGTGGTTCATATGTGGACGCTCATCTGCCTGTCTCTAGGTATATTGGGGCCGAACGAGCGGGAATACCTGCTTGATGACCTCAAGGAAGTAAACGTGTTTCACCCTGAATCCGCCATGTAGTATTTTTGAAAAAACAAAAACCGCGGCGGTGAAAGACAATTTGAACCCGCCGCGGTTTTTTTATGTGCGCCGCCGGAACGGATTTTTATATCAAGAGGACGTAAACGATGGAAAACCGTTTATCCATTGAAGATCTTCAGCAAAAACGGTATAAAGCCCTTGCAGCATCCGAAAAGGCGGTTCGCATGCACCCGGAAGAATACCGGGCTGCCCGTGAAATCGTGCGCCATGTGATTTCAAGCACCATCGATATCAGCAGCTACGATCAAACCGCCCGAAGGCTTGCCCGCCTCCTGGAAACTTTGGTGAAAGCCGCACCCGGTTCGATTTTTTCCTATTTCCATGAAAACATCGATCCCCGAAAATCAGGGAGCCCGGCTTTTCTGAGGGCAATGTGCGCGGATCTGGACGAACAGATAAAATGCATCGAGCGCTTCCAGGCGGACAAACATGCGCACCGTATAATATCACCGGACTGCTTTCGCAAAAAAGGGAGCAACGGGGAATTCAGAACGTAAAGTATATATTTACCCAACGGGAGTCGAACCTGTCTTAAAATTGTCTTTCGGCCCGATCTTTTTGTTGGACAATCGAAATCGCTATTGGTATCGAAGTCGAAAAAAGGAACAGGTCACTTGGACACGAAACGATTGATGGTTGCCGTATTTCAAAAGGAAGATGTCGTGTTCTGCGGATTGGAAAAAACCGATTTCGATTTCGATTTCGATTTCGAAAAAACGAAATGGAAATAAGCGGAAGGAAGAGAAATATGCATATCTATTGGCGCATTCAACAGGACCTGAACTGCCTGGGAGAAGTCCTCATTTTCAAGAGTCCCTCCCTCATCCGCGAGTATACGAAATGGGCCCGAAAAAAAGCCGGGTGCCTGGCCATGATCGAAGGAATTACTTTGTCCGCGGATTTCGAGGCGAAATTGAACTGACCCCGGGTGCTGATAAAAAATTGCAGACCGAAAGCACTTCCTTCAAAAAACAGACGGATGCGCCGACGGATACTCATCCGGAATGGGCTTTGACGTATTCGGCAATCCTGAATTTTCGCTCAAGGCCTTTCGCGTTCATGTACCGGATCTTGCCGAATACCTCCCTTTCTTTCCACGCCCGGTCATGGCGGCCGAAGCACCACGCCACCCCGGCAAAACCGTTGGGGTCCCGGCCGTCCAGTTCATAGCGGTTGTTGAGTGCCAGCATGATATCAAAGGCGTCCTTGGGATGCCTTGTCCATTCGATGATCTTTTTCCCCCAGTACATCCGCATGTAGTTATGCATTTTCCCGGTTGTCACCATTTCCGTCTGGGCCGCATTCCAATAGGGGTCGTGGGTCCGGCCTTCTTCAAATTCCAAATAAGAATACGTATATGGGCGACGGTCTTTGGTATGCTCCGCGAGCGTCCGCTTTGCCCAGTCTGGCACCGCTGTTTCATACCCGTCGTAGCCCGGGTTATAATATACAAAATTAACCGCGAGTTCCCTGCGCACCAGCAGCTGTTCGATAAACGCTTCGGTTGCCCCGGCCGGCGCATTGGTTTTCTTTATTTCCAGGATAATTTCCACCGGGGATATCTGACCGAAATGAAGATACGGGCTTAGATTGGACTGGCATTTTGCGGTGGGGTCCCGGGACAGGGTTTCATAGTCGGCCAATTGTTCACGGATAAACCCTTGAAGGTGTTTTTTGGCCTCCACATATCCGCCGCGGAAAGGAATCGACCCCGATGGATCAGGGGCCGTTGAAATCTCCCGGGCAAGGTGATCCGGATCGACCGGTTTCGAGGGGGAAACAACCGGCGATCCAGCTCCCGACCCTCCGAAAGCAGGAAGATCGACGACCCGCAGAAAAACGTCGGCTTTTGCCATGAGCTTCGGCCGGATCGTTCGTGCGCCGTATTCCTCCTTGTCTGATGCCGATGCCACCGGCACCACCACATCGGTTTCCACTTCCGTGTAGGGGCACCGAAGTGATTTCTGCACCTCCTCCCGCCACTTTCTTTGAATCTTTAAATACCCGACATCCGTGACGACCCAGGCCGCCGCCTTTGCCATGAAAAGGACTTCTTCGACCATATCGCCTACCCGGATGACAAAGGGGATTTCCAGCCTTGCCATCTCTGCCTGGATTTGTACGATCCCCTCCAGCATGAAACGGTAATGCCGGAACCCGGCATCCGGAAAACCGGGCGTCACCACAAAACCCGCGGCCAGCGGCAAGCCAAGCTCCCTGGCTCTTTCTGCCGCATAATTGAGCGCATGGTTGAAATGCACCCGCTGCGCCTGCTGCATCCAGTAAAGGACAAAGGTCCCGGTTTTCGGCGGAACCCCGGTAAAATGCCGTATCCGTTCTTCATCAATCCTCATGGGCGCTCCTTTTTTCCAAAAACAGACCGTGCGATCATCAATTCCTCATTTGCCGGTATCACCAGGAGATGGACCCCTGCATCTTTTTTATGGATCCGGCCGGATTGGCCATGGATCGTTTTCCGGTTTTTTTCAGGATCGACATCCATGCCCGCAAAGGAGAGCCCTTTACACACCGCTTCTCGGATTTCAGGGGAATTCTCCCCGATCCCCCCGGCAAATACAAGGGCATCCGCACCTCCCATGCGGAAGAAATACGCGCCGATGTATTTTTTCAGGATATGGACAAACATGTCGAACGCCAGCACGGCCCTGTCTGATCCGTTTTCGGCCGCTGCGACGATGTCGCGCATATCCCGGCTGATGCCGCTGATGCCCGCAAGGCCGCTCCGGGTGTTGAGATCGTTCAACAGGCGATCGGCCGACAAACCCGTCTGTGCCATCATGTAGGGCAAAATCGCCGGATCAAAGCTTCCCGAGCGCGTGCCCATCATCAACCCCTCAAGGGGGGTGAACCCCATGCTGGTATCGCATGCGGCGCCTCTGTCACAGGCCATGATGCTGCAACCGTTTCCCAGGTGGCAGGCGATGATTTTCAGGTCTTTTACCGGCCTGTCCAACATGCGGGCGGCTTCCTCCGACAGGTATTCATAGGAAATCCCGTGGAACCCGTAACGCCGCACGCCGTATCGTTCATACCATTCATACGGCACCGGGTAGAGGAAACCCGATCGCGGCAGGGCATGGAAAAAGGCCGTATCAAAGCACGCCGCCTGATCGGTATCCGGCATTATTTCCATGCATGCCCGTATCCCCGCGATGTTCAGGGGCAGGTGCAGCGGGGCAAGGGATGTGATCTTTTCAAGGTATGCCAGCACCTCTCCCGTGATGCCGACCGGAGCGGAAAACCGTTCCCCGCCGTGCACTACCCGGTGCCCGACGACCGCGATTTCGGACAAATCGGACACGGCGCCCTTTTTCTTGTCTACAAGTATCTGAAACAGATCTAAAATCGCCTCTCTGTGGTCCCGGCAGGATATTTTCCCCTGCAGCTCACCGTCTTCTTTTCTATGGTGCCGGCATTGCGCAGAATCGCCATTTTCCCCGATGTTCTCGACCAGGCCGGAAGCAACTACCGTTTCCGCCGGCATGTCAAACAGCTTGTACTTGACCGAGGAGCTGCCGGTATTGACGACCAGTATTTTTTTCATGGAAAAAGACCTTCCTGCCCGAACAGTAACACAACCGGTATCCAAACCAGGGTTTTTGCAACGCATTTTTCTTCTTCAGGGGCGCTCATTGCACGTCTCTTTGAAACCGTTATAATTCTTCCGAAAACAGCTTTACCATCTTTTTCTCATAATACGCCGGTGCGAGCTTGTGCACAAAAACCCCCAGTTTTCCCATGAAGGTGAGCACCAGAAGCTTCTTTTTCCGCCGTGCGGCGCGGTATATCTTTTCCGCAGCACTTTCCGGGGTGTCCTGGCTTCCCACGAAAGACTGCGGACGGTCCGTAACCCTGCCATCCGCCCCGAGCGCCCGCTTCTGCAGGTTGGTTTCGATAAACCCGGGGCAGACGATCATTACATGGACGCCCTTTCCCTTGAGTTCGGCAGACAGCGATGAAAACAGTCCGTGCATGGCATGCTTGCTGGCGCTGTACCCCGTACGCCCCACAAGCGGGGTGATGCCGGCAATGGACTCGTTGACGATAATCATCCCTTTCCGCACAACAATGCTGTCAATGGCCGCCTTGGTGCAGTAAAGGGCGCCGAAAAAGTTGACTGCCATCACCTTTTCAAAGACCTCTGGACAGGTGTCCACAAACCGGCTCCGCTGGGTAATGCCCGCGTTGTTGAACAAGACATCAATGCCGCCGAAGCGCTCGATCACGGCCTGTATGGCGGTTTCACACTCCTGGCGCACCGACACGTCGCAGGTTTGAACCATGATTTCATTATTGTTCCGCTTGAATTCCTTCTCGCAGGCCGCAAGGGACGCCTTGTCCATATCCAAAAGGGCAAGAACCGCACCGCCCCTGGCCAGGCGCCGCGCCACGGCCAGGCCGATCCCGCTTGCCCCGCCCGTAATGACGACCACCTTTCCGGTAAAATCGTATTTTGCAGACAATTGCACCTCCTGAACGCCTTTTTATATATCGGTGAATGTTTCAGGGCGGGGTGTGGCATCGGCCTTCTCAACTGTGAGGCCTTGGGGCATCTCTATGGCTCGTTGCGCGGCATCCTGGAAACTCGTCCCGCCGATGGAGGGACTCAAACAATCCAGGATGCCTGCGCCACTTCGCCAAGAGATGCCGCCAAGCCCTCCCAATGTTGCTCCGGCCCATGCCACCCCCCACCCTGAAAAATTCATCCTTTTGTATAAGAGCAGCCACAAAATGCAGCGCATAACGATAAACTAATCCTCTCCATGTACTTTTCATCCCGCTATACAGGGTGATCCTTTAATGGAAGGATCTCCCGCCGGGATTTCCGCCAAACCATTCAAAGGCTTCTTCTTTGGTTTCGTTTATAAAACGTGATTCCAGCCTGAATTCTTGCAGAAAAAACATCCGATATAAATGGTTATCGCCCTGCGGATATAAAATGGACAATTTCCTCCGGGAAGGGGGGTCGGGTGTTGCCCACGGCAGCATTGCGGGGAGATGGTGATAACGCTTGGCGAAGTGAAGCAGGTATCCTGGATTGTTTGAGCCCCGTTAGGGGCGAGTTTCCAGGATACCGCGGAACGAGCCGTAGCGTTATCCCATATTCCCGCAGCTGCCGGGGGTGACACCCGACCCCCCGCCCGAAGGAAATTCCCTTATTCTCTATCGCTGTCAACGTCAACGACACCGGCCGTCGACAGCCTCCGCTACCGAGATTTCCGGCAGGGGGCGACGCGAAAGGATAAAAGCCGCTGCAAGGCCGGCGATAATATGCCATATGCCCCACCATGCCACGAGGATCGCCATTCCGCCCATGCCGTCGAAAAAATTGAAGACCAGAACCAGCCCCAAGGCCGAGTTCTGTATGCCGACTTCCAGGCATACCGCCCGCTTGTCGGCCTCGGCAAGGCCTGCCAGGTGCGCAGACCAGTACCCTATGTTGAGTGCGATGAAGTTGTGGATAAAAACGCCCAACACGACCAGGCCCACGTACTGGAGAAAATTCTGCCAATTGGCCGCCAGCGCGCCGCAGACGATCAAAACAAAAAACAACAGCGCGAAAATCCGGAAAGGGCGCCGCACTTTGTCTGCCAGACCGGGAAAGAGCCGGGTGATCACCTGGCCGATGATCAGGGGAATCCCAAGGATAACAAACACCGTGATAAAAACGTCCACCGGGCTCAGCCGGACCGTCCGGAGGATTTCCGCTGTATAAGGGTTCAGGCTTCCCCAAAGGGAAAGGTTGAGCGGCGTCATGATTATTGCGGCAACGGTTGAAACGGCGGTCATGGAAATGGAGACGGCACAATTTCCCTTGGCCAGGTAGGTCATGATGTTTGAGAGATTGCCGCCGGGGCAGGCCGCCACCAGGATCATCCCCAGCGCCATGGACGGATGCGGCCGCAGAATCAGGGTCAGGATAAACGTGAAGGCCGGCAGCAGGATAAACTGGGCAGCAAGCCCGATGCCCGGGGCCCTGGGGGAGACGAGGATCCGCTTGAAGTCCTCCAGTTTCAGATCCAGGCTGACGCCCAGCATCATCAGCCCGATGGCCGCATTGATCACCATGAGTCCCTGGGGACTGAAATTCAGCCGTACCTGGTCAAGCGCCACGGGATCCATCGCTTTCTCCTATATTTTTGGTTGAAAACCATATGCCCAGCGGAAAGCCGGGCCGCTTACGCCTTGTACGCCCCCACGTTGGCCAGGGCCATGCTGCCCGGGCTGACCGTGGTGGGATCGGTCATCACGTTGATCAGGCAGGTTTTTCCCGAAGCAAAGGCATCTTCAAGCGCAGGGCGGATTTGTGCCGGGTTTTCCACCAGGTACCCCTTGCCCCCGATCCCTTCCACCATTTTGTGGTAATCCACCCGGCCGATCCAGGTACCCGCCTCAATGGCATGGCCGATGCGGATCTCCTGGCTGTGGCGGATCATCCCCCAGCCCAGGTCGTTGCAAATAACCACCACAACGGGCAGCCCCTTGCGGATGAGGTTTTCAAACTCCATGAAATTAAACCCGATGCTCCCGTCCCCGGAGATGAGCAGAACCCGTTTGTCCGGATGCCGGAGCTTTGCCGCGCACGCATAGGGAAGCCCCACGCCAAGGGACCCGAAAATGCCGTAATCCAGGTAATGTCCGGGCGTTTTCATCGTCCGGGTCATCCCCATCCACGTGGTGGTGTCCCCGCCGTCAGCCACCACGATGTCGTCGTCTTTGTCCATGAACCGGTCAATCTCCCGGACAAGCCGCATGGGATGAATCGGCGTATTGTCGCTGGTCCAGTCCTTTTCTGCCGGTGTTTTGCCGTCTTTTTCGGCAGTTTTCAACTTTTCGATCCACGCCTGAAAACGGGAAATGAGCGTTTCAGACAGGTTCCTTTCATTGATGATCCGGCAGCATCCGGAAAGAAACGCTTTCAGATCACCGGCAACCGGGAGGTCCACCTGCCGGTTCCGCCCGATCTCCTCGGGGCAGATGTCCACCTGGACCATCTTCGCCGCCGGGTTGAACACATCCCCGAACATGTAGTACAGGGAAATACGCGTTCCCAGAACAATTACCAGGTCGGTTTCAATGTAGGCGGCAAAGGCCGCGCCCGGCCGGATCGCAAGGGCCCCTTCAAAGCAAAGGGGGTGCGCATCCGATATGGTTCCGCGGGCCGACAGGGACGTAAATACCGGCATGCCCGTTTTTTCGATAAAATCGACCAGTTCTGTTTCGGCATTCGCCTGCCAGACCCCTGTGCCGGCAATCACCACCGGGTTTTGGGCTTCGGCCATCATCGACAGCATTTTTTCGGCTCCGTCCAGGTCTGCGGGCCGGGATGCAACAATTGTTTCTGCCTCTTTGACGGTGGCAGGGTCCACCCCGGCATTCAGCACGTCCACCGGGAATTCCAGGTATACCGGCCCGGGGCGACCGCTTGCCGCCGTGCGGAACGCCATGTCCACGTATTCGGGGATCCGGGATGTTTTCGGGCATACCAGGGCCTTTTTGACCATGGGGGATATCACCTTCTCCTGGTACATGTCCTGGAGGTCGTATTTTTCCTTGTTGTCCAGCCCCACGCAACCGGCAATGATCACCAGCGGGGTATTGGAAAAAAACGCACTGGCCACGCCCGTCAATGCATTTGTAAAACCGGGGCCGGCCGTCACCATGGCCACGCCGGGGGTACGGGTCATCTTCCCCCATGCCTCGGCCATGAACAGGGCCGCCTGCTCGTGGCGCGTGTCGAATATGGTCACGGGGCTGTTTTCCAGGTACTGGTATATGGGCGTGATATGCCCGCCGGAAAGCGAGAATATGTATCTGATATTTCTCTTGGCAAGGGCTTCGGCGACCAACTGTCCGCCGGTAACTTTATCCATGGGGTTCCTCCTTGGGATTGATTTTCACGAAGGCAGATAAACGTCTGCGTTACCTGCCGGCGTTCAAGTGCCTGTACTTGTCCAGGTACCGGACCGGGTCTTTTAAGGCGTCGCGCCGGAACGGCTCGGCCAGCACTTCCTTACCCCCCTGGATCAATGCATTGATCACGCAGGGCCGCCCCGAGGCCACCGCTTCGGCAATCACATCGCCGACCTGGTCAGGGGCGTCAATGGTATATCCGTTTGCGCCCATATTCCTGGCAATTTCGGCGAAATCCGGGTTTTCGTGCAGGTTGGAGCCCACGAACCGGTTGTCGTAATAGTCGATCTGGTTTTTCTTCTCCGCCCCCCATTCATAGTTGTTGGCGACAATGGCGATGACCGGGATATTTTCGCGCACGGCCGTCATGACCTCTGCAATGCCGCTGATCCCCCAGGCGCCGTCCCCCTGGAACGCGAACACCGCCTTGTCCGGCCGGCCGATCTTTGCCCCCATGGCCGCGCCATAGGCAAACCCGCAATTCCCCCAGCTCAGCGCGGAAATGTGCTGCCGGATATCGCTGAAGGTGAAATAGGCGTTGCACATGGAGGAATTGTTGCCGATATCCGTGGATATGATGGATCCCTTCGGGATTGCTGCCGAAAGCGCCCGCAGAAACGCCCGCGGGTGCATGGGCTTTTGCGTAGCAGAGGACCAGGAAGCCAGTTCGTCCGCCCATTTTTTCTTTTCCGCCTTGATCTCGGCCATCCGGCTGCCGGCATCTGCAGGAGCGCCCATTTCCGACTGCAGGGCGTGGAGAAGTTCTTCGCCGTACTCCCGGACATCGGCGGCCGAGGCCACGTGAACCTTCTTGCTCAGACCCAGCACGCGGGGGTTCATGTCCACCTGGATGATTTTGGCGTCGGCCGGCCAGTAATCCATGTCGTATTGGGGCAGGGTGCCAAAAGGCCCCAGGCGGCAGCCCAGGGCGAGGACCACGTCCGCCTTTGAAAGCAGCCGCATGGCCGCCTTTGAGCCGCAGTACCCGATGGGGCCTGCACCCAGGGGATGCTCCGAAGGAAACGAATCGTTGTGGAGATAGGAATTGACCACAGGCGCGGAAAGATACTCGGCCAGCGCCATTGTCCCGGCAAGGGCATCCCCCTGGGAGACCCCGCCGCCGGCGATAATCACCGGGTATTTTGCCTTTGAGAGAAGGGTTGCAGCCTCCTTGATGGCCTGTCTTGAACCGGCCCCCCTTGAAATTTCATGGGACCGGTAGATTTCATCGGTCAGTTCACCGTAGAAATAATCCCTCGGGATATTGAGCTGGGTGGGTGCGCTTTCCAGCTTTGCCATGTAAAATGCCCGGCGGGCCAGCTCCGCCATCCGCTCCGGCCGGTTCACCCGCACCTGCCAGGCGGTCTGCTCCCGGAACCATGCCATCTGGTCGAGCTCCTGGAAGCCGCCGGTGCCGATCCCCATGGAACCGGTCTCCGGGGTGATCGCAACGACGGGTGAATGGGCCCAGTAGGCCGCGGTGATGGCGGAGACAAAATTGGCCGCCCCGGGGCCGTTCTGGCCGATACAGACCTGGGGACGGCCGGTCACCCGGGCCAGGCCGTCGGCGGCGTGCGCGGCCGCCTGCTCATGGGCCACGGATACGAAACGGATGCCCGCGGCCGGGAACAGGTCGAGCGCATCCATAAACGCCGATCCCACGATGCCGAACACCGTGTCAACGCCTTCGGCCGCCATTGTTTCAACGAGCGCTTCGCTCGGGGTCATTTTTACCGCTTTCATTGGTTTCTCCTTATGCTTTGGATCAGCTGGTTGACGCCGTACATGTAAAAATCCGTAAAATTTTCACTTTCAATCACGGTGCCCCTGAGTTTTTTCACCTGGACCAGCCCGTGGATGGAGGCCCAGAAAAAACCGGCGAAATTGCCGGGCCGGCTTTCCGTAAAAAGATTGCCCCTTACCCCTTCGACCACGATCTGCTCCATGTGCTTGAGAATCTTCGCCCCCTGCTCGTCAATGCTTTTCTTGACGCCGTTGGAAAAGACAATCCGCGGCTGGGACAGAAAGTAATTGATCACGTCGAAATAGTCGCTGTGTTTCTCGCTGAAATGAAGGTAAATCCGTGCGCAATCGGTCAGTTTTTTTTCCGGGCTGTCGGTATTTTCCGTTTTCGACAGGATCTCGCCGTAGAGAATCTCGAGGCCTTCCCGCTGGAGTTCGGCAAAAACGTCCTCCTTGCCGGCAAAATAAAAATAGATCGTTCCCACCGAAAGCTCGGCTTTTTTGGCGATCCGGTTGACGGAGGTCATGGCCAGGCCGTCTTTCAGCAAAAGCTTTCTGGCGGCATCCAGAATCTGCTCTTTCCTGTTTTTCTTTTCCCTGGCGCGTCTTTCCCGGGAGCCCATGGGAATTCCTTTCTTTCTACAGCTCCATTAACTGCCCGCCGCTGACATTGATCGCCTGGCCGGTCATGTAGGATGATGCGTTTGATGCCAGAAACGCCGCCAGCGAAGCGACTTCCGCCGGATCGCCGATTCTCCCCAGGGGAATAGTTTTGCACATCTCCTGTTCGCGCTCTTTTGCCGTGGTGCCAAAAACCGCTGCCTCCAGTTCAAAACGCCACTTTTCGATATCGGTCATGATCTGTCCCGGGCATATGGCGTTGACGCGGATGCCAACCCCGGCCAGCTCCTTTGCCATGGTTTTGGTCAGCATGATCACCCCGGCCTTGGCCGCACCGTATGCGCCGTTAAAAAGCGGCGGCACCTTTCCGGCGCGCGATGCCATGTTGATGATGCATCCGCCGGTTTTTTTCATGACCGGCAGCACCGCCTTGGAGACGCGGAATACCCCGTGGAGGTTGACGTCGATGGTCTTCAGCCACGCCGTCTCGTCATAGTTTTCAACAGCGCTGGGAACCCCGAAGGAAGCCCCGGCGTTGTTCACGAGAATATGAATGTCATCGAAGCTGCGACCTGTCTCCGCCACCATCCGCGCAACAGAGGCTGTATCGGTAACATCCAGGATCACCGCCAATGCCGTCACCTTGAACCGCCCGGCGATTTCTTTCTCGATTTCCTTCATTTCATCGGTCGTGGCGGTGCTCACCTGCCCCGCTTCTTCCTGCGGCCTGCCGATATCGGCAATGACGATGTTCGCCCCGCAGGAGGCCAGCTTGCACGCAATGGCATACCCGATGCCCGTTTTCTTGCCCGCCCCGGTGATAATGGCGGTCTTGCCCTGCAGATCCGTATATTCCATATCCGTGATCATCCTTTTCATCCGGTAGGTTGACCTGTTTTTTGAATACCGCTCAATTATTGAGATGCATTCAAAAGAACAAAAAGTCAATGTTTTTTTACGAAACATATTTCGTACAGGAATATGAAACCGGAACCCTCGGGGAAAATACTTTTAGTATCAGGACGGAGAGTTGAACATGGGGGCATAACGACGAAAACAAACCTTTTCGCCACATTCGTATTTGATGAACTCGTAAAAAGTCGTTTTCAGACGGCTGTGTAAATGTTCAAGATCAAGGCGCGTGCAATTTTTGGAGAATTGATAGTACTTAGCCGTACGTGAGATTCTTCAAAAATTGTGCGCAACGCCGATATTGGACTTTTTGCGAAGTCGTCAAGCTTACCCGTTTTGCACCGATTGGGTATCCTGCACGTTGAGGCTGTCGATAACCACCTGGACATGGGTTGCAGCAAAATCTTCAAACGCTTTTGCAGCTTTTTCGGGGTCCCGGTTTTCTATGCTCTCGTACCCTTTGCGAAGATGCGTGATCACTTTTTTCAACTGGTCCGGCAGATAGGTGATCGAGGCCCACTGGATACGTTCGGCCGTCGGCATCAACTCCAGCGCAACCCGCTCCACCATAGGGTTGCCCGCGACTGCCAGGATAATTCGGGCCATTGCCGACACGTTTGCCAGGTACTGGTCAAAGTCGTTGTCTTCGATGCTTCTTTCAATCTCACGCAGCGCCTTCTTCAACCTTGCAAGATCCTTTTGGCTTGCTCGCTCCGCGGCCCGGGCAAAGGCATATTGATACAGAATAATGGCTGCATCGTAAAGAGAACGGATCAGCTCAACGGACAAAAAGGTTACGCGGTAACTCCCCTTGTGTGTTCTCTCCACCAGCCATATGCGCTCCAACATATGCATGGCATCCCGGACGGGACTCCTGCTCACCCCCAGCTCCTTGGATATGTGGGTCTCATATATCAACTCGCCGGGAGCCAGTTCATTGCGCACGATTTTCCTGCTGATAATGTCAAAAATCTGATCCGATAAATTATTTCTGGCCAAAGGCGCCATCTTGATCTCCCTGTTTCGGCTCGACGTCTATTTCACATTTTCCATCAAATTGTTCAGGCATGCATGCACGGCTTTGGTTGCGGCGCACTCCGCAATATCCAGGAGGTTGTCACCCGATGTGTCCGCTATCCGGATAAGGTCATCTTCTGGAATCCAACCGGTAAGATTTACTTCCCCAGGCACTTGTATACTTTCCAATTCCGACGCTTGTCTGATCCGGTTAAGGATCAGGCCGGCATGGTCATAAGAAATGGCGTTTTCCGATACAGTCAGGATGGTTTTGACTACGTTCAGGCCTCTGGCCGAACTGTCTGAGACCAAAACCAGGTGCGTGACATTTTCCATGACGCGCCGGTTGACCTGTTCGATGCCTGCCTCACCGTCAATCACCACAAAATCGAAACTTTGGGCCATAGACCCGATGATCTCTTTCAGGATATGGTTTACCTGACAGTAGCAGCCTTCTTTTTCCGGCCGTCCGATGGCAAGAAAAGCCAGGTTTTTCTTTTCTTCAAGCGCTGAAAACATTTCATAATCCAGCATGGCAAGCATTTCCGCCTTACCGGCGGCCTGGCCGCTTTCCACCCGGCGGATCAGATCGTTTCGGATATCATCCACCGTTCGCCCGGCTAAAATGCCCAAGGCGGGCGCCAACCCCACAGCCGGATCCGCATCCACGGCAAGCACCTTGTTTTCCGGTTGCTTCAGCACTTCGCGAACGATCATGGCGCTGATGGACGTCTTGCCGACGCCCCCCTTGCCGCATACTGCAATGACCCTTGGTTTGTCAAGCATGGGATGCCGTTCCCTTTCGCTGAAGGGCGCCGCGCATGGACCGCAGTTCGGCCACATCCCCACAGACCGCCGTATATTCACAGGTGTCACAGTCAAACGACATCTCGTCCGCCATTTTGTTCATGGCGCTGATGATCGACAAAACGCCTTCTCCGGTTTGCCCGAGGGTCTGCACGTCGTCACGGCCGGCGGTGACAAATATCACTTCCACCGCCCGGATATAAGAGAGTGACCGGTATTGATCGACAATCGCACCGCCTAAAACCTCAAAAGAAAACCCCTTTTCCAGCGCCTCCCGGCTGACCCGGCTCCATTCGCGCCCGTATTGGGAAACCGCCCGCATCATGTAGCCTTTCATATGAATGTCGTAGCGCAGGAGCTCCATTTCCCGGTACCGATCATAGCTGTTTTCCGCGTTAAAATCCGTCCCCCCCACGATCACCACCCGGCCGAAGGGTACCCGCTGCCCGATCAGTTGCGGAAGGTCCGGGCCGACCACTGAAATCCGACCGTTTTTCAAAAGGGAGGGGTCATTGACCCATAGCAGGAAAGAGGCGGACGCATCCCTTGGGTTGCCCAGCTCCACCGCGGTGTCCGGGCCGAGCACCAGGTTCCGGTTTTTTTCAGACGGCCACCGGGTTTCATGGGGATGCAGAAGTTCGGTCACATTCCTTTCATTTTGCTTACGCGAAAGAAACGCCTTGATCTCCTGATATTGTTTGTCAAAAAGTCCCATAAAATATTCTGTTTTTTTCTATCTATCCGTTATCAGTATCAGCAGGAATCCCCCAAAAAAACCGCAGTGTGCTGTACGGGCACGGCGCGCCGTGCCCCTGGTTAGAAAAAAGAAAGAAAGAAAATGGACAATTTCCTCCGGGGGCTCCGGTATCGCCCACGGCAACTGCAGGTGGTTGGGATATCTCCATGGCTCGCTCAGACGCGCCCTGTGATAAACGGCTGGGCCACAGGGCGCTTGTCTGCGCTTCGCCAGGAGCTATCACCAACCGCCTGCAATTGTTGCCTCAGGGCAATACCGCACCCCCCGGAGGAAATTGTTCAATTCAGACAGTGGCCCGCCATGCTGCTGCTACATCGTTTGTTTGCATTTCATTTTTTCGAAATCGAAATCGCTATCGAAATCGGTTTTTTTACTAATTTTTGCATTTTGTATAGATACGATAAATATTCCCACAGAATATGGGCCCGTAGGGGCACCCCTTGCGGGTGCCCAAGAGACCTGTTCTTCTTTCGGTTTCGGTTCCAGACGGCTTTGCAAAAAGTTCAAGATCAAGGCGCGTCCAAGGTCAGGGGGCAGGGCTGCCTTTTTGCGAAGCCGTCAATTTTAAAATCCTGCGATTTTGCGCCCCACATGCAATGCACTTCCCACCGTTCCTTTTTTGTGCTTCATGATTTCCTCATAAAGCGTGTCCATATCCTTGGGCGGCACGGTCTGGATTTCCTTTTTCGCCAGGATCAACGCCCCGGATTTGCAGGCGGCCACGCATACCCCGCATCCGATGCACCGGTTCAGGTCGATACCGACGGCCTTTTGCTCCGTCATCTGAACGGCTTCCATCTTGCATTTTTTGCCGCACTTGCCGCATTCCACGCATTTTTCCGCGTCCAGAACCGCGTAATAATTGTTCTTCACAAATTCCGCCGGTTTGGCCAGGAGGCTGACCGCTTCCAGGCAGGCGCAGCAGCATTTGCAGCAACTGCACACGAACTGGGCCTCCCGGGCGTTGGAAGGCATCAGCACCAGGCCGTCCTTCTCGTTTTGCGCCAGGATTTCAAACGCCTCTTCCTTGGAGATGGAACGGCCGAAGCCGTTTCGCGAATACATATCGTGAAAATCGGCAAAACCGATGCAGACCTCCCGCCTGTCCGTTTCCCCGCAGGATCGGCCGATGGCATCCCGGCCTTTCCGGCAGACGCATTCGGCCACGCCGATGCGCCCGTCATTTTGAAGCACCAGCTCCCGGATTTCATCATAGGTGGCGATGTGCAGATCCGGGGTGACGCTTTTTTCAATGGGAATAACGCGCATCTGGGGGAGCCCGGTGGAGAGAAACGCCATGCCGAAGGCCTGATACATGTATTTGCGGGCATCCATATAGAAATTGGCGTTCATGGTAGGCAATTTCATTTCAAATATGCCCACGGCAAAGGGGTGCAGGGCGTAGCTTTTTTTGCCGTCCGTCATTTTGACAAAAATCGCCCCGTTTCTTTCCATGTTGTCCAGCATGGATTGGAGTTTTTCCTCGGATATGCCCTGGTCCCTGACTTTTTCGAAAACCTGCACAAACAATTGAAATCTATAGTCCAATTCAAGGGCGATGGCTGCTTCTTCAGCCGTAAACACTTCCCGCAGAATGCGCCGCTCCACACCGGACGGGGTAGCCGGAAACCCTACGGGCTGACGGTCGAGGTGCTTCTGCAGTTTTTTGTAGACCCTGCGGGATTCGGCAAAAATACCCATGCCTTCTTTCAGCCTGCTTTTCAGCTGTTTCATGCCCCGATTCCTCCGTAAACAGTTGAAAATTCGTAAACTACAACAATCCCCGGACATTGAAAAACTCGTCCAGCCGCTCCCGGGTGGCGTCCCAGGATTCCACCCGGTCGTCAAACCCGTCGTCATTCATGATATGAACCGGATATCCATGTTTTTCCAGGTCCCGGGCAAAGGGTTTGAGCATCCCCCAGGTGTTTCGACACCCCGGGGTACCGTTGTAAATGATGCAGTCGGCCTGGTAGAGTTTTGCGCAGGCCAGGGTTTCTTCCAGCCACATGCCCTGCTTGTCATAGGGCCCCCGGATGGAACGGACCATGGGCATGCGCGCGTTCATCTGGGCGATGGAATCGAGCATGGCATCCGGCGAAGAGGTATCGATGGAATAACTGGTTCCCGGCAGGTCGGCCACGTATTTGTTGCCGTCACGGAAATTTCGCGTCAGGATGGATCCGGTGTGGGCGATCCCCCGCTCTTCGAAATAATGGTAGAAATTCATGTCCACGGTATAGTGATCGATATAACACATGACGACCCGCAGTTTTTCTTCTCCCGCACTCAGACCCGGCACACCGGCCGCAGCGCGTTTTCGCGTCGTATCGACCATGATTTCCAGCAGCCTTGTATATTCCGGGTGCCCTGAAAAGCAGAAGCGGCCCGCATAAATCATGATGGTATAGATCGGCGGAACCGGGGTCGGCGTCAGCATGAGCATGTCTTCCATATCCGCCGTGAGCGCATCCTGCTTGTCGACTTCGGCAAGAACGGTTCCCAGCTGGTCATAGTCAAGTTTTTTGCCGCTCTGCTCCTCGATGAACCGGATCATCTCCTTGTAGTCGTCAATATGGTATTTCTGGCTTCGCTCGTCCCCCAGGACGCTGGGATAATTGAGCTGGTAAAACGGTTTGTCCATGTAGGCCGACGCAAAGGCAAAGGCATTGGCATTGGTGTCGCACACGCCGGGCGTGTCGCACACGATGAAATCGATCTTTTCGCTCAAGCCCGCCAAAACCGCCCCCAGCGCCCCCCGCTGGGAGGAGCACGATGTCTCGGGCATGCCCGTTTCGCAGCAGTAATCCATGTAATCAAACATCCCCCGCTTCCAGACCAGCGCGCCGATGGCGGTGAGCACCTCAAAGGTGGCCGGTACGACACCCATGGCATACAAAATCGAAGGAGTGTTGCAGAAGGTGGTGGCCGCGATTTTTTTGCCATCCCTGTGGGCATTCAGAATGTTTTGATAATACCGGGCTCCCAGCTCCAGAAAAGCGATGCCGGGCGGCCCCGCATTGATAAAGGCCCGGGCGACCCCGCTGAAATAGGGAATATAGCGCCAGGTCATTTCGGTTTCCTTTTTTGTGCCGTTGGCGAGCGCCCCGGCGGCATTGAGGGTGCCGGCCATCATCCAGTCGTAATTGTATTCCCGGATTTCCGGTCTCATGGGTTTTCCTTTCCGGCGTTTTCCGCCGCAAACAGGGCCGCGCCCATGGCCCCTACGATCTGGGGGTCGACGCCGTTAAGGGCTTTCATCCCAATGCCCAGGGCCTGGGAAAGCGCCCCAAACACACCGCTGTTCTTGGCCACGCCGCCGGTCATGACCACGTCTTGTTCGACCTCGATGCTGCGCGCCAGGGCCGACACCCGTTTGGCCAGGGCGTGGTGGAGGGCATTGATGATATCGGCGGTTTCTTTTCCCTCATTGACCAGCGAGACCACCTCGGTTTCGGCGAAAATCACGCACTGGTTGGATATAGAAAGCTTTTCCGTGGACCGGGCCCCCACACCCCCCATTTCCTCCAGGGGGATTTCCAGCGCTTCGGCCATGACTTCCAGGAAACGCCCCGTGCCCGATGCGCACTTGTCATTGTAGATATACCTGGCCACGTTTCCGTCGGCATCCAGCCGGGTGGCCTTGGCATCCTGGCCGCCGATGTCAATGACCATGCGCACCGACGGCATCACGTGCCATGCGCCTTTGGCATGACACGAAATCTCCGATGCCACGCTGCTGACAAAAGGGATCTGCTCCCTTCCGTACCCCGTACCCACGATATGGGAGATGTCGTTCATACGCAACCCGGCCCGCTTCAGGGCTTTTTCCATGACATTGGCCGCCGAATCCGCGGGACGCGTCCCGGCCCGGGCGACCGCTGTAGACAGTATATTGAGGTTCTCCATGATAACGGCTTTGGCGGTCAGGGAGCCGATATCGCAACCGGCGACAATCATCGTCTTTCTCCTGTGTCTGCTTTATGAGCGGCCAGCAGGGCCGCGCCAATGGCGCCTGCCATCTGGGGATCCGCTTTTCTTGCCTTCTTGATTTTCATCCCCAACAGTTTTTCCAGGGTGGAGACCACACCAATGTTTTTGGCGACCCCGCCGGTCATGAGAATATCGCCGGAGGGTTTGACGGCGTTGACCAGGATGGCCACACGGGCTGCCATTGCCGTATTGATACCCGCCCCGATATCCTCTATGGGAACACCGGAATTGATGTATTTGATCACATCCGCCTGGGCCCATACCGTGCAGGTGGAGGCCAGGGTAATGGGGGACCTGGATCTGGCAGTGAGTTTGCCCAGTTCATCCATGCCGACGTGCAGGACCCTTGCCATGACTTCCAGAAACCGCCCGGTCCCCGAAGCGCACTTGTCGTTTGCGGCGAACCGCCCCACGTTGCCGTCTGCATCGATTTTCATGGTTTTGCAGTCCTGGCCGCCGATATCGATGACCGTCTCCACCGACGGCAGGAGCCAGCGGGCCCCTTTGCCGTGGCAAGAGATTTCCGAAACGGATTCATCCACAAAGGAGATTTTGTCCCGGCCGTAGCCGGTTCCGATGCAATAGACCATATCCTTTTGCGTGAGATTGGCCCGGCCCAGCACTTCGCCCATCACTTCTTCTGCCGAATCCCCTGGCCGTGCCCTGGACTTGATGATGGCATCCGCGACAATCTTACCGTTTTTCATAATTACAGCCTTGGATGTCAGTGAACCAACATCGCAGCCGGCAACAAAAGGCATTGAGGCCTCCCTTTGAATGTGGTTTGGGGGGGTGGTCAAGAAATCCACTCCCCAGCTTACGCCGTCCTTCTTTGCACCCCACCGGCCGGCTTCCCGGCAACAGACAACCGCTCCAGAAACGCGCCGATGCGAAGCCGCATCCGTCCGGCGTCGATATGCGGGCCATACTCCCGCTCCACCCGGAGGCAGGGGATGCCAAGGGCTTCCAGGTCCCTTTCAAAAAGGGCGTTTTCCGCCCCGTGAAGATCGCAGAAGCGTATATTCTGCATGATCAGTCCGTCCGCACCGGAACGCAAAATCCTCTCCTTGAGCATCTGGAGCCGCTCCTTGTATTTCCCGAACATTCTCGGGCACACGGACCCGCCAAGGTAATGCGCTGCCAGCGAGGCCATGGGATCGCCGGTTTCCGGTATCTCGTTTCCTTCGTACCGGATCCCGAAGCACAGGTTTTCGGCCACTACGACGGCGGTTTTTCTGGCCTCGATCAACTCGAACAGATCGATTTCATCACTTACGCTCCCCACCACCATGATCCTCTTTTTGCCGTCACTGAAAGAGGCCTTGCGCTCCTTGAGATCCGACAGCCACCCCTCCAGGTACCGGGTGTATTCCTCCCGGGGCATGACCGTTCCGGCCACGGCCGCGGCAAAGGCATCCGTACCCGATACCACCACGTCGTCTTTTGACCGCAGGTCTTCAAGCTCCCGCAAGAGCCGGCGCCCCTTATTAAAAACAGCAATGGCATTTAGCAGTTTTTCATCGGTAATCTCGACATGGAAGTGGTCCTCGATGCTCTTGACCAGCAGCCGCAGCTCTTCCAAGTACCAGTCCATGCCGTGGTTTTCCGACTTGTGGGGCACATCGAAATAATAGAAGTAATCGGGCACGATCCCCTCGTAATCCTCGCCGGCCTTTCGCCAGCACTCGTCCAGGCGCCGCATGCCGTCGCACCCCGGGGTGATAATGGCCCCGTCCAGAAATGAAAATTTTCCCTTGCCCGCCAGCTGCAGAATGCACTTGGGAAAACTGCAGATAAAGGGGCCGAAATAGGTGTCCCCCACTTCCATGCCGTCGGTTTCGATGCCCCGAAGCCTTACCGGCAGTATGCCCGCGGCGTAAAATATTTCCGCCGGGGTATAGGAGCAGGTATAACCGACTACCGGCCTGCCCGAATTTTTCCACTCCATGATCGGCCGGCAGTCGACCCGGGTTGCCGCTTCATAAAATACGTCCATACCTTACACCTCCTCTGCGGCAAACAAATGCTGCAGCGCATTTCTTGCCTGACGGGCATCGTCTTCATATTCGTCGTCAGTTGGCGCCAGAACGTTTGCGACCCACAAAACCGCCTGCGGCACCACGGCCCGGGCCGAAGGAGAAACCGCTTCATCCCCCTTATCCCCGAACAGCTTTAAAGCCGCAGCAGCCAACTCGTCATCATCTATGGCCGAAACAAACCGGTCTATAAACCGGGGGATGAGTTCCGGCTGCTGATCGGCGATTCGGTTGAACATCCGAAGCACGCCATTGACCACCTCGGCAAGCTCCTGCATGTCATAAGCGGACAGATTTTGCGAAAAGGCCGTCTCGATTTCCTCATCATCCACCCCGTCCCACCAGGAAATCGCCTGGTTGAATGTCTTGACGCGAATGTTGGTAATTTCCGGCCGTTTGATCATGGAAAGCCGTTTTAACTCGCTGTTCCTGTTTACCGCATCCGTCATGGCCCTCTTGGCGGCAGCCCCGGTTTCCGCCAGAGCCATCCGCCCCTTCCATAAAGTGGCCGGATCGACATGAGCGACAATCTCTTCAATTTTGCCGGACAGATCCTTGGGCAGCTGCGGGGAGCCCGGCTCCCCCAGAAGACCGCTTCCGGTATGGATCTTCCGGGCCGCTTCGGAAAGCTCATTTATCAAACCGATTACGGGCTTGGCGTCGATTTCCCGGATCAGCGACAGCACCACATCCGTAAGCAGATCCGGGGGGAGTTCATTCAGCCGCTTTACAGATATATCAGCAGACTCGGCAAGCATGTTCACTGCAGAGGGGAGCAGGGAAAGGAGCAGGACCACCTTGGCGGGATATTCCCATAGCACGTTGTTGGCCATGACCACAAAGGCTCTAATGTCCCCGGCCGAATGGTCCAAGGCCTCTTTTAGCTCCCCGAAATCGACCGACCCAATCCATTTCCGGAACCCCGGCTCCAGTATCCGCGTAAAAAATTCCGGGTCATCTTTATGGATATCATTAACAATCCGGCATCCCCGGGTAATCAGGTCGCCGGTTCGTCCGGATGACATCCGGGAAATCAAGGCTCCCAGCAGATCTTTTTTCGCCCCTGTTTCCAGGTCGTCAATGGTAGTAGCAACGGTGCCCGCCATCTCCAGAAAGGCGCCTGTTATTTCCGGCAGAAAATGGGCCGCTTCCCGGAGAAAGGTTTCATCTTTCAGCAGTTTTTCAATTTCCCGGTCTTCATAAACATCTTCCGCACGGGAAAGGCTTCTTGCCAAATGCCGCCCCGTTATGCGGGAAAAAAATTTTCTGATGCGGTTTTTCCCGGCATACACATCCAGCACTTCCGGCAGGACACCGGCGAGAAGATTTCTGACTTCCCGGGTATGGAGCAGTTTACGGACAACGGCAGCACCAGGATCGCCCTTTATTGGAATTTGTTTCTTGTGCATAAAAACGGTCCTTTCCTCTTGCCGGATTACATCGAGCCTGTTCTGAGTTCTTGTGATTCCTCATTTTCCGGCATCACCACCACCGGCTGGAAACCGGTTTTTCCCGAGACCTTGTCTTCGGCAACCAGGTGCTTGGCCAGACGTCTGCCCAGCGAGAGGAGGGTCCAGGTCGGTGGCAGGCCCCATTCTTCCGGAATCACCGAACAATCGCATACATAGAGGTTGTCGAAAACGGTCTTGAGATCGGCATCAAGATGCTCCCCGATCTTCACCGTACCGCCCGGGTGGGCCCCAAACATCCATCCCCGGTATATATCTGTCGCGCCGGCATTGGAAAGAATCCGCCGGGCATGATCCGCCCCCTTTTCCAGGCGCAGCTTGTCCTGGCGGCCGAGCGACTTTCGTACCCATCCCCGCTTGGTGATCTCGCCACTCAGGTCGTCGCGGACCTTGATCATGATGGGCAAGACATCGGTATAGGCAAATGCTTTCCTGACTTTCAGCACTTCAAGGTCAAAGAGGATTTTCATGAGGTGGGGCATATTGAAATCGGTCATGACGATGCCGTCATCCGGAAAATGAACGCCTGCACTCATGGGCACGGCCTTGCCGCTGCCCAACCCCTTGATCCTGCCGTACACGAATACCAGGGGATCGAAAAAGAAATTATAACCGGTACCTGGAATGCCGCTTTGCCGCAGGATCAACGGTGAGCCGATACCCCCGGCGGCAATGACGATTTTGGATCCGTATGCCTGAAACGTTTCTTTTTCATGACGGTATTCGACCCCGATGGCCGCCCGGTTTTCAACCAGAACCTTTTCCACTTTGGCGAAGTTGATCATTTCCGCGCCGTTTTCCAGTGCCTCGTCCACAAAATTGCGGGCGCTCCACTTGGCGCCGTGAGGACAGCCATAGGAGCAAAGCTGACAATTGGTGCGGCACTTGTCCTGGAAAATAAACTTGTTCAACCGATGCGCGTCATATCCGAGCGCCTGGGCGCTTTCCAGAAAATGACGCGGTCCGGCCGCCATCAGTGTATCGGAAAGCGGACCTATGGGAACATCTTCCCTGACTTCTGCTGCTTCCGCTGAGATGTCCACACCGTATTTCTTCAGCATTTCCAACGGGGGATCAAATGCCGTGGCGCAATAAATCACCGAGCTGCCGCCGGTGGTGATGGCGCGGATAACGCCCAGCATCTGCGGGGTAAAGGAGATGCTCTTCCCGGGGGTGAACGCCCGCGGGATAATCTGGGTAACCTTTCCCTTCAGCGGGTCATTGTCCCCCCACTCCAGGATCAGCACTTTCTTTCCCCTGCGGGATAGATCCCGGGCGACACTCGCCCCTCCCGGCCCGCTGCCGACCACAATGGCATCATATTCGGTTTTCAGCGATTTCATGACGGCTGCCTCCTTTTTGTCGTTCCTTGATACAGGAATAATGAACCAATCGCTTTGGCGTAAAAAATTCATTTTGCTAAAAAGAATCAACCGCCATAGACAAGGAAATATCACGAGAAAAACATGGTTTACTGGGTCGACGGTCGACGGTCGACTTATACAGTATTTTTTCGCACCCCGGATGTCAAGAAAAAACATGGCCTCCCATTTTGGGTCTTTAAAACAAGACCGTTGTCGATCATAAAAACGATTGATTTTCCAGAAACAATGAGGCAAAAATGCCGTAAAACTTTATGTTCAGTATACACACAAGATGGATGGAGGAAATTATGACCAATAACGTTGTTGTTGCCCTTTCATGCGGTACGGATAACCCGAACCGGAGCACGCGGGCGCTTTTCATGGCCATGGTGGCGCACAAGGAAGGGAAAAATGTCACGGTATTTCTTCTGGACGAGGCTGTTTACCTGGCAAAAGAAGGCCTGGTCGCCAACGTCAAGGCGGCCACAGGAGACCAGGCGGACGATCATGTGACCTATCTTCAGGCGCATGGCGTACCCGTGCTGGTATGCCGCCCGTGCGCGGATTCCAGGCGGATCTCGGAAGCGGACCTGATTGAGGGCGCAAGAATGGCCACTGCTGCGGAGCTGGTCCATCTCTCCTGCGACGCCGCCGTGATCAGCCTGTAAAACCGGCGGGTGCATATTGACGGGCTGCCGGTCTATCCGTAGATCTGTTCGATTTTGCGTTTCAGCTCTTCTTTTACGGGTGCGGCCTGCTTATAAATTTCTTCGGCCTTGTGAAAGTCGAGCACCCGTATGTCGGTTACCGGGGGCTGGAGAAAAATATCGGGCTCCTGCTTGTTTCGCATCTGGCGGATCACGTTGGCCTGCATGATATCAAAGGTGTTGAAAACCAGGTCCAGGTAACCGGGCTTGCCGCCTTCCGGCCGCTTACGTGTTCCGGTAACGTCCACGGCAATGGTAATGTCAACCTTGTCCATGATCAGATCGTAGGGAACCGGGTTGACCATGCCGCCATCCACAAGAAGCCTGCCCTGGTATTCTACCGGCGGAAAAACACCCGGCAATGCTGCGCTCGCCATGATGGGAGGAATCAGTGAGCCGCTGTCGAAAACCACCATTTCACGCTCCCAGAAATCCGTCGCCGTGACCGACAGGGGAATGTAGAGTTCCTCAAAACGCTCTTTTCCAAGCGTCTCTTCCAAAAACGAGCGGAAAGTTTCCGGGTCCGCCAGGCCGCCGGCATCGATATCAAGTTCAAACAAATCCAGCACATTGACCCGGTCCGTTTCAAACACGGCACCCAGCCAGTTTCCAAGCCCTTCCGGCACCATTTCCACCACCAGGTCTTTCAGCCCCTTGGAATCATAACCGGCTGCCACCAATCCCCCGATCAGTGCGCCGATGCTGCTGCCGGAAACTCGTTCCGGTTGCAGGCCAAGTTCTTCCAAAGCTTCGACGACGACAATGTGCGCCAGACCCGACGCACCGCCGGAACCAAGGGCAAGCCCGATACCGGAAGATTTTTTCCCCTTTTCTTCAGCGCTTGCATTGTTCGCGGAAATGGGCAGCATGCCGGCGATCAATGCGGCCCGGCCCATTCGGATCAAGAACTCACGGCGGGAAACATGCCCTCTGATAAAATTGGATATATTCACGATAAACCGCCTTTTTCTTTTATTATTGGATTATACGCACTATTATCTCAGAACCCATCTAAAATTCGGATTTCGTTCCATCCGCTTGTTTTAACTTCGTTTTTTCGGGATCGAAATCGCTATCGAAATCGAAATCGGTTTTTTTCAAATTTTTTTCGTGTCCAAGTGACCTGTTCTTTTCTTTCGATTGCGATTTCGATTATCCAACAAAAAGATTGGGCCGAAAAAATAATTTTGAGATAGGTTCTACTATGATACAGTGTCGGCGGGCCGTGTGGAAGCACGTTTTTGCATAAAATCCGCAAAACAAAAAGGCTAAACTATGGCAACCGCATTTAAAGGATATACCGGAAAAATTCTCGACATCAACCTTTCTGACGGTGCAATCGGGGAATATCCCCTTTCCGACATGGACCGGGAGCGATATCTGGGCGGGCGCTTGATCAGCACGAAAATTCTTTGGGATCAGCTCAAGCCCGGTATCGATCCCCTTGAAGAGGAAAATATCCTTATCGCCATGACATCCCCGCTTACGGGGACCGGGGCTCCGTGTTCCAGCCGGTTCGACATCTCCGCCAAAAGCCCTTTAACCCTGGGTATCGGCCATTCCAACAGCGGCGGCCGGTTCGGCATTCATTTGAAACGGGCCGGATTTGACGGCATTGTCATCCGCGGGCGGGCATCGTCCCCCGTTTTCATCAATATACAGGAGGATGACGTCAAGATCCTCCCTGCAGACGAGCTATGGGGGAAAAATACGGAAGAAACACAGGAGGCTTTAGGAAAAGGCGGAAAACTGGTTATCGGCCCGGCCGGGGAAAACCTGGTCAAATACGCTGTCATTGTTTCCCACGATCGGGTCCACGGAAGGACCGGCATGGGAGCGGTCATGGGTTCGAAAAATCTCAAGGCCATTGTGGCAAACGGGAAAAAGAAGGTTGACCTTTTTGCAGCGGAACAATTTCGCAGCGGGGTGAAACAATGGGTCCACATGCTGAAAAAACACCCGGCCACCGGAGACCTGGCCCCCCGCTATGGCACTGCCCAGTTCGTCAATCTATTGAACCGGAAGAACGCCCTTCCCACACGAAACTATGCAAAGGGCAATTTTGCAGGTGCATACCGCCTCAGCGGGGAGCGAATGGCGGCCGATTTTCTCAAGTCGAACACCGGATGCCCGACGTGCCCCATCCGCTGCGGCCGGGTCGTTGAATTCGAGGGAAAACGAATTAAAGGGCCGGAGTTCGAAACATTATGCCTTATGGGATCCAACCTGGAAATTGACGATATGGAAGCGATCATTGCCTGGAATTATGAGATGGATCTGTTGGGCATCGATACCATATCCACCGGAAACTCGATTGGTTTTGCCATGGAGCTCAATGAAAAGGGGCTTTGGGACAACGGCCTGTTTTTCGGCAAAAAAGACAACATCAGCCCCCTTATCCATGACATCGCCCACAAAAAAGGTATCGGTGCCGACCTTGCGGAAGGCGTGCGGTCTCTTTCCGAAAAATACGGCGGCAAGGATTTCGCAGCACATGTAAAAGGACTTGAAATTGCAGGATATTCTCCCCGTGCCGCGGTCGGTCACGCCCTGGGGTATGCCACGGCAAACCGCGGGGCCTGCCACCTGGACGGCGGATACATGATCTATTTTGAAATCAACGGTCCCATGACGCTCGACCCGCAGCATTACCAGTCCAAGCCATCCTGGACAATCCTGGACCAGAACCTTCTTGCAGCAGTAAGCGCGGCGGGAAGCTGCCTCTTCACCTCGTGGACCTTTGTTCCGGGCGCGGCCTTTTCCCTGCCGAAGAACCCTTCCGCGTCCCGCGCCGCTACCAAGCTTCTTACCCATACCTGGCCTGCGGTTGTTTTGTTGCAGCGACTCCCGTCGAACCTCATGAAAATCCATCTTCCCATGCTGCCCCATTCGAAGTTCCTCCATCTGGCCACCGGCATGAAAATGGACTTCGGCCGTTTTCTCAAAGCGGGGGAAAGGGGATACACCCTTGAGCGGCTGTTCAACCTAAGGGAAGGCATCGGCAAAAAACAGGACACCCTGGCAAGACGGTTCACCCATGAACGGCTTGATCCCAAAAACCCGAAATCGGTAGTGCCCCTGGACAAAATGCTCCCCGAATATTACCGGATCCGCCGGTGGGACGAAAACGGTGTTCCCACACTGGGCGCCTTACGACGGCTGGATCTGGATTTTGTGAATCTGAAGGACGTAAGACAATTTTGAGATGGGTTCTAAAGAGGGAGTTGGCCCCAAGAAGCCGCCGATTCATGCACGAGCGGCTCGGCCTCGAGCCGGGCCTGGACTTAGGCTTACGCATGGGGGAGGGTACCGGCGCCGCAGTGGCCATGGAGATTCTGGACGCTGCAACGCGAGTGCTTTATTAATGGATGGGATTGTAATATCCGGCCGTGCAGGGCTGTGCAGGGCTTGACATAAAGGAGGAAATATGCCATTGTAACAAAAAATATCAAGATATGTTTATATAGGGATAAAATGGTAACCGTAAAATATTTCAAAGCACTGGCCGATGAAACCCGGCTGCGCCTGTTTCGGCTTTTAATGAACTATGAATTCAATGTCAACGAAATTGTTTCAATCATGGATATGGGCCAATCCCGCATATCCAGGCATTTAAAGATACTTACAGACACCGGCCTCCTGACCAGCAGGCGCGACGGAAGCTATGTGTACTACAACAGCGTCAGCTCCAATGAGCTTTCCGATTTGATCCGCTTTGTCGACAAATCCTTTGCCAGGTACAACGAATTTCGTGAAGACCGGGTTCGTTCGGAGAGTCTCATTGCGGAGCGCAAAACCCGGATGCAGCGGTTCTTCAATAATATTGCAGAAAAATGGGACAGCCTCAGGCATGACGTTTTCGGCAATTTCGACTTGAACGGAAAAATCATCGAGAAGGTCGAAAATGGCCGGGTAGCCGTCGACCTTGGCTGCGGCACCGGGGAATTGCTCCTTGCATTGGCAGCCCGGTCAGACAGGGTTATCGGTGTAGACAGCTCCCCGAACATGCTCAAACAGGCGCGCATGAAAACGGCTTCCATTGATAGCCGGGTCGACCTGCGACTGGGTGAAATGGAGCATCTCCCTATCAGGGACGGTGAAGCCGACCTTGCCGTTGCCAGCATGGTCCTGCACCACTTGGTCGCGCCTGCCGCAGGGCTACGGGAAATCCACCGGATACTCAAACCTGGCGGAAAACTGTTAATCGCGGATTTTGAAAAACACGACATCGAGATGGTCCGGGAAAAATGCGGCGACCCCTGGATGGGTTTCGCACAGGGGGAAATTGAAAAATGGCTGATAGATGCCGGTTTTATTCTTTCTGGGACCGACCGTTTCGAGGTACGTCACGGCCTCCAGGTCAACCTTTTTCTTTCATCCAAATAAATCTCATCCGTCGGATTTTCCCCGCTATAACTCCATAAGTACTTGTTTTTCAATCTCCCCACCCGGCTTCAAAAAAGCGATGTCATTTTTAAGCCGCATTTTACCTATGGCTGTTGGGCATACAGAAAGACGTTTCCGGATCCATTTTCCCATACGGTTGGCCCACAGAAAAATCCTTGCGGGGAACGGATCTTTGTAATATATTGGACTTACCTTTTAACAAATGGTGACAAATGAGGATCGACATCGTTGGAACGCCTTACGCGCTTGCCAGACGATAACAACTTCACCCGAAACGATATCTGAAAACCCCCTTTGGGCGAGAATCTGACATCTCTGTTCACAAATTTCGAATGGAGGAATTTTTTTTGACAAAAAATACTGAATCCATGGACACATTACACTTTAAACCCATCAAACCCAGAAGTGTATCAGAGCAAGTATTTGAACAGCTGAGGGATCTCATTTTCCGAGGCAGGTTGAAGCCCGGAGAAAAAATCCCGCCTGAAAGAGAACTGGCCGACGCTTTTGGGGTAAGCCGCCCATCGGTCAAGGCGGCCATCAGCAAACTGGTCAATATGGGAATTGTCGTTCAACGACAGGGCCAGGGAACAACCGTTCGCTCGACAGAATCCAGATACCTGGAAAATCCTTTACGGGAAGTTCTGGAAGGAGAATCGGTCAGCATATTTGACCTCCTTGAAGTCCGTTCCGGGCTTGAAGTCAATGCTGTGGGCCTGGCTGCCGAACGAGCCACAAGTGAAGATGTCCAAGCCCTGGAAACGTGCCTTCAGGATATGCTCTCCAAGGTCGAAAAAGGGCAGATGGGCTCCGAGGAGGATGTTGCCTTCCACATGTGTATTGCATTTGCCACCAAGAATTCCGCCCAGATATACCTGATGAAAAACTTTTACGACCTGCTTTTTCACGGGATTCGAGAGAGCCGGATTTACCTGTACGAGGCTGGCAACCTCAGCACCATGAACCAGCAGCATGCAGAGATCCTCCAGGCAATCCGCAACCGGAATCCCAGTGAAGCACAGACAAGCATGGAAAATCATATCCGCTTCGTGATGAAAGCGTGCCAGAATTCCGTTCATGCACATCAACAGGAAAATGAAAGCAGCCAAAAAATCGCCCTGGAAAATTATCAAAAATTGCCATTGAGCGCGGGATTTTCCTGAAAAACCGAAAAAAAGGAGTGCCGCTATGAAAACAAACCTGGCGTATGGTCAAAAAAAATTGGCGCTGGAGGTGCCGGACCATGTCAGTCTGCTGAGCATGAAGGAAACCCCGTCTGTTACAGAACCGGAAGCAGCCCTTCGGCAGGCCTTGGAAAACCCCATCGGGTCAAAACCGCTCAGAGAACTGGCAAAAGGCCGGCATTCCGCTTGTATTGTCATTTCAGACATCACCCGCCCTGTACCCAACTACTTGCTTTTGCCGCCGATGCTGGAAATTCTGGAGAAAGAAGGGATCCCGAGGAAAAACATAACCATATTGATCGCCACCGGTATGCACCGGCCCAACCAGGGGGAGGAACTGGAATCCATGGTGGGCAAATCGATTATGGAAAATTACAGCATTATAAACCATTTCTGCCTGAATCAAGAGGATGTCCGTTGTATTGATCACATTGAAGGCAACCCCATTGAAATTAACAAGCATTATCTGGATGCGGATCTGAAAATACTGACCGGCCTGATCGAACCGCATTTTTATGCAGGGTTCTCCGGTGGCCGAAAATCCATTCTGCCGGGCATCTCCAGTTTTGAAACCATGAAATTCATGCATTCTTACAAGGTTATTGATCATCCCAAAGTGGCCAACTGTGTTCTGGATGGCAATATCTTTCATGACTATGGCATCCGGATCACCGAAAAAGCGGGCGTGGATTTTATCGTAAACGTATGCATCAACCGTGACAGGAAGATAAGCGGTATTTTTGCCGGACACTACAACGAGGCTCACCTGGCCGGCTGCGACTTTATTTACCGCCATGCAACCGTGGAGATAGGCCACCCCGTGGACATGGTAATCACCTCCGGAGGGGGATATCCCCTGGATGCCACTTTTTACCAGATCAGCAAAAGCCTGACCTGTGCCAAGGACATCCTGAAAAAAGGCGGCACAATTATTGTGGCCTGTGAGTGCCGGGAAGGTTTGGGCAGCGACGATTTCTGCTCCATTATTCGTTCGGTGGACAATCCCGAGTGTTTCTTCCGGGATTACAGCAATCCGGATAATTTTGTCATTGACCAATGGTGCGCCCAGAACATCTACCAGGCCATTGATCATGCCGGCAGCGTGTATGTATATTCATCCGGACTCAGTGAGCAGGATATTGAAAAAATGGGCGCTCGCAAAATCCATGATCTGCAGGAAACCGTGAATCTTCTGCTTCCAGACTGTGAGCGTGTGGCTGTGGCTCCGGAAGGACCCTACGTGGTCGGAATGCTGGTATAGTGTGGCGCCATAAAATTGTCAGGGGACGACCGTAGAGACAAGGCATGCCTTGTCTCTACAATGTGATGAGATATGCATTTTTCCTGGGTTAAAACACATGCGGAAACAAAACATAGGAAAAAATCAAACCGAGGGCTCCTACGAAGATCCCATACAGGACCAGCGGAATAACCGTCTTGCGGAGAATGAGTCCCTCCATCCCCAGTAAGCCAACCGTGGCGGAAACAGCGATGATGTTGTGAATACAAACCATGTTTCCCATGGCACCGCCCACTGACTGCAGGGCAACAATGATCTGGCGCGGAAGGTCCAAGGTACCGGCAATTCCATATTGAAATTCCGCAAAGAGAAGGTTTGATACGGTGTTGCTGCCCGTGATAAAGGAGCCCAGCGCCCCGATAAATGCCGCAAGCAGCGGCCAGACCGGACCGGCCAGCACCGCCACGGCCTCAGCCATGGCCAGGGGCATGGAAGCATATTCCATCGGATTTTGGGCGGAATTTCTAAAAATCTGTACCAGGGCAACGGAAAAAAGCAGCGCAACGGCAGGCGTCTTTATCCGTTTTATGGCCGTAACCCAGGCTTTTTTTACCTGACGAGGCTCCATTTTGTGAATAAATGCGGTCAGTGCGGCCACCAGAACAAATGGGACAAGCCCCGGGTTATAAAAAGGCTGCAGGGTATAGTGTACACCTTCCTGGCCGAGAATATTTGTGATGTTGATCTCAAAAGCGGTAATCCACCCGATAAACGGCAGAAACTTCAGTCGGGTCAGCACCAGGATAAGTCCGATAAGGATGTATGGCAGCCATGCCCGGAATTGACTCATGCGGCTTGTAAACGCGATGTCTTCCGACGTTCGGATCACGCCCGTCCATTCGGGCGCCCAGGTGGACTGAGGGCCAAAATTCCATTCATTGCGGGGCAGTAAAACACCCTTTTTGGCCACAATGATCATAATGGCAAGGCCCACTATACCCCCCAGAAGACTTGGAAATTCCTCCCCCAGCAGGAATGCCGAACCCAGATACGGAACCACAAAGCATACCGAAGCGGCCAGTGAAAATTTCCAGACTCCCAGCCCTTCTTTCCACGACTGGTTCCGGCCGAAATAGCGGGTCAGAAAACATACTACGAACAATGGCAATACAAATGCCATTCCGGTGTGAAAAACAGCCGACCACTGTCCGATCAGCATGAAAAACATCTGGATATCGGAAAAACCCGTTTCCCAAGGCGCAGCGGTAATAGCGGCCTCTACGCGGGGCGTCAGGTTTTTGAGCCCCAGCCAGATCGGTGTACCGGCAGCACCGAAGGTAACGGGAAAAGTGTTAAGGATGAGCGTGACCAAAACGGCCGCCATGGCCGGAAATCCCAGGCTCAAAAGGAAAGGTGCTGCAATGGCCGCGGGGGTTCCGAAGCCGGCGGCCCCTTCCAGAAAGGCCGAAAACAGGAACGCAATAATGATGGTCTGCACCCTGCGATCCTTGCTGATGCCGTGAAAACCATTGTTGATGGTCTCCATCCCGCCGCTTTCAGTCATGGTATAAAGGATCAGCAGAGCCCCGAAAACAATGAGCAATACCGTTACAGCATTGCCGAATCCCTGAAGCGTGGCGGCGAAAACCAGCACCAAATCCATTTTCCAGACAAAAACAGCGGACAAGGCGGCAACCGCCCAGGCCAAAGACATGGCTTTCGTGGCCGGCCAGCGGAAAGCCACCATCAAAACCAAGGCCACCAGAATGGGAAGAAAAGCGAAAAAAGCGAGAATGCCAACTGGCATGAATCCGGATCCTTACTGCTTGTATAATTAAACGAAAATGGCGTTCAAACAATAATAAATCATATCATGTACGTCCCTGGTTTGTAAATTGGGCCCCGATCATTTTCCTTTTGCCCTGTCAAGACCGGGAATACGGTATGTTTCAAGCGGTTTTCTCAAATTGCGGATGATTTTTTACCCGGATATACCGGTTCGGCGTCAACTTGCCGTATATCACCCCTCCCGGGCATGGTAATACCAAAAGCGCTTTATGGCGGGTTTCCATAACGCGAAAAAGCTGCAGGCAGCAGGAGCAAAGATACGCCGTAGGGTAAATGGAACAGGGGGCCGGCTCACCGTCAACCGATACGGTCAATTTGGGGGTGATGAAATTGGCATGATTGGCGGTTTGGATAGCAAACAACGCCTGCCAGGAGGTCACGTCAGCGCCAAATCGCTCCGCCAGTTTCATGTGCGACAGGGATTGCCGCCGGGTGGTTTGAAACCATTCCTGCGGCACAATTTTCCGAAAAACCTCCTCTTCCAGAAGTTCCTCGATTTCTTCGGGACGGGCGCTGCGTGGCGGTGCAAGGCGCTCGAAATCAAGGGTGGCCGCCAGGCAGCCCTTAACAGAAGAGTTTTCAAATACCGGCTCCAGAAAAACGGGGCTGACCAGGAGAACAGCCCCGTTTTTTTCCGAAGCCCTGTACCAGCTTCCCTGGCGGGCGCATGTCTTGTCCCATGCGCCGGGCGCGACAATAACCGGATTATCCCGCCGGAGCGCGGCACAGGGAAGGTCGCGCAGCAGTGTACACTTGTAACCGGCCGCCTTGATAAGATCGCGCAGGGTTTCGGGCGTCTCCCAAAACCAGTATACAATGCGCCAGGGTTGTCTCGGGCTTCTCGTCATCAATCATCATCTTCCCAAAACCCTTCCGACGGCTCATACGGCAGGCCCATCTGCATCCGGATACGGGCGATATCCGTAGCTTCAGGCGTGAAGGGAAAGTTGCGAATGTTTGGACCAGGCCTTGAATTGGCAAACGGGCGATTGCAGGCGACTTCTCCATCATATCCGGCGCATCCACTTGTTCGGAACGGTTCGCCCGTATTGATGATGGCATCTACTTCCGCTGCGCTCAGGCCAAACCCGGTAATACGGTCTTTTTCATCGTATGCAAACGCCTCGCAGCGGACCATGCCTTGATCAATCATATACCGCGCCAGCTGTATGCGCCGGTAATGATCCATGTCCGGAAGCGGATGATCCGACATCTGGGAATCGGCCTCCGGAAAAAAGGAAAAAAGGTGGGTCCATCCCCCCATGTCCTGTACGCCCTGGATGGCTTCCGCCATTTCCTTTTCCGTCTCCCCCATACCGACAACAAAATGAGATCCGGCATTTTTCCGGCCGAAGATCGCTATTGCCTCTGCCAGGCATTCAAGGTACCGATCGTAACGATGCGGGCCGCCCACGCCCTTTCCCCGGTATTTATCAAAAAGGGCCGGTGTGGCAAGATCTATGGCAACGCCGATCTTGTCCGCGCCGGCCGTTTTAAAATCTGTAAGGTCCTCTCGTGTGACAATCGTCGGTGAAATGAGAAGGGAAACGGGGACATCGAAATTCCGGCGCAATTTTCCGCAGATCGCAGTGGTGTCTTTAATGCTCCGGGTATTGGTGATTTGAGATATGCAGATCCTTTTTACCTTTTCGAGCCGGGTCGATATTCTTTCAATGATGTCGTCCAGTTCACAGGCCGGCCAGTCCACCCGGATGAAGCTCTTGTCACGGTATTCACCGGGACGCATACCCGAGAGCCCGCAATAGGCGCAGCGGGCAGCGCATCCCGAGGAATACGTCAGCAAAAGGTTAATACAGTGCAGTCTTGCGCCCCGATAAAACAGCCCCTGCCTCAACCCCAGCGTCATGGCCGCGGCAAGGCTGAGCCGCAGATATTCAGGGCTTTCCATTGCTTTTGCAGCGGTTTTTTTCGCAGTTGCAATATCCTTATTCATTTCAGAAAAATCCCGTAATCGATTGATCGTCCTTTTTTCGGGCATGCGCCGGTTCAGCCGCTTGCCGCGATATTCCGATATACCGGGCGGTTCCACGATGCTGCGGACAAATCGCGGGTAACGGAACAGCAGGTTTTCTGGTACCGTATCACCAGGCCCATAGAAACCGCTTTCTCAACCGCTTCAGAAGATGGCAGCGCCATACGGTTTATCCCGGCTTCCAATGCCAGCAGTTCCACCTGGTGGTTGCCCCGCTGCCTGGCACAACCCAGGCTGACGGGCACATCAGGCATGAGGAACCGGGCTTCGGCAATAATATCTGCAACGGCTTCCGCCGACGGCGTCTTGACCTTGTGCATAGGCGTTCGGGAAAGAGGCATCAACGAAACAATGGATAGCTGCGTCGGCGAAAACGGCGCGATCATTTCCAGCGCTTTGTATTCTCCCCGGATACGGCCGTAATCCAAACCGCAGACAACATGGGGAACCATTGGCAGGCCTGCCTTTTTCAATGCCGCAAGAGCGCTTTGGATCCGTTCCACCCCAAAAGGCGCATGATATACCGTTCGCAGCGTTTTCTCATCTCCGATAACATCGATCAGCGCCTGGTCCGCTCCGGATTCCCGAAGCAGCATGGCCTGTGCCTCATTGGGGAAACCCGCGTGGACCGAAACATACAAACCGGTTTCTGCCTTAATACACCGCACGGCATCGGCAAAACGTTCCCAGGGCAGAAAACCATTTTCATCGCACCCCCCGCTTACCAAAACGCCGTGGCATCCTTTTTGTTCAAAATCCCGGCATCTGCGGATAAGGGCGTCCGGCGTCATCGTCTGATGCATGCTGCAAAGGATGATCCCCTTGCAGTGGTCACAGGAAAAAGCGCAGTCCGATCCCGTTATGGACGCCGCCGGATATTTTCCGGTTATACCGTCCAAATGAAACATGCCCGGCAGATAGAACGTAATGTTTTTGCCATGCCGGTGCCAGCTGATTTCTCTTGCCGCTTTCCGTTTGGCCTCAAGCATAATATCCCCTGTAGGCGATCCAGGTCTGTTTGATTATATGCGGGAGATTGTGCCACTGGGACTCCAGGAGCCTTCGTCGACTGTGGCCTCGCTGCAGGGTCTCCCCGAAAAGATCCTGCCATTCTGCCTCATATTCCCGTAATAGCGAAAGATCGCCTTCCTTTACAGCAGCGGCCGCCCATCGGCCGGCCATTTCACCGCAGGTTACGGCCGAAAATATGCCTGCGCCGGTAACGGGATGGGTGTGACCGGCTGCATCTCCAACCAGTATTATGTCGTCATACACAGCCCTGCGCCGGGCCTCAGCAGGTATATGACCGCCGGTGCGGCAAATAACCTCTTCGCCGATCCGCTTCTGGTCCAGAAATCGCTGAACAAACGTTTTTAATACATGGCGCGGGCTTTTCCCGGAAATGGCTGCCGGCCGCATGCCAACGCCGATATTGACGAGATTTTTTTTGGGAAAGAACCAACCATACCCCCCGAAAATGTCCGGATCAAAATAAACCTCCGTGTAGTCCTGCGGACGGACAAGGGGCATGCTGACCTGCAGGCCAACGAGCAGATCCCTGTTGCGGGCGCCCACCCATCGGCCGATGGTGGAATGCGGTCCATCCGCGCCGATAATGACCGTTGCCCGGATTCGGGTAAAAACAGGCTCATCCCCGCAGTGACGGGCGATTATCGACCCGTCTGCTTCACGCCCCACCACTTGCGTACAAAGCATGCGCTCGGCCCCGTGGCCTGCCGCGGCTTCGGCAAGGCATTGGTCAAACCGGTCACGGTCAATCATAAAACCTTTTGCCAAGGTGACCGTGGCCTCGCCATCGGGCAGGAAGGTTTTCATGCCTTTGATCGATTGAACCACAAAATTTTTCCCCAGGTTCAACTCGCCGATAAGCTGCGCCGGAACATATTCGGCGCATCGAACCGGGACCCCGATCGTCTTTCGCCTGTCTGCCAGAAGGACATGCCCGCCTGCCTTCGCCGCCGCGAGGGCCGCGGCAGAACCGGCCGGACCGGCCCCGACAACCAGTATGCCGCAGCTTATGGTCTTCAATTTGCTTTTTGCCCTTCGGCCGGGGCCGCAAGGGACAGAAGGCTGTCCAGAAGTTCCAGATCGATCCGGGTCTGGCTCTCGAAGCTTCCGGCATACGCTTCTCTGGCCTGATCCAGGTCATAGCAGGTGGTGCTGTCGATATCCAGGAGGATGCCGGGAAGGCCGGAGCGATGAAAATCATCCACGTGCTTGGCGAAAAACGGCTGGCAGCAGCAGCCAATGTAGGCGCTTACGCCGTTTTCCTTCATGTGGACAATCTCTGCCCATAGATCCTCAAAACTGACTACCGTCCGGACGCGCAAATGATGCGCCCTCCCCATTCCCCATGCCGGGCCGATAGTACAGGATATTTCTTCGCACATGCGGCACCCTTTTTTGTATCGCAGGTCGCATTGCGTATCCTTTGCGCAATAGGGCAGAAGCAGCACCTTCGGATCCTTGGCCAGAATTTCACCGAAACCGCCGTTTACGGTGGATATCCGGTTGCTGTGTTCCAGCGGCAGGCCAAACTCCCTGGAAATCGCTATTTTATTCAAGGCCTGCTCCAGGGGTTTGACAAAGTCGCTGAATGTCATACCGGGTATGACGATTTTTCCCTTTTTAAAAAATGCTTCGATCAATGTCAGAATTTCGCCCTGATCCAGCCGTACACCCCGCAGCCCGGATTCCATGTCGTAAAGCGCCCGGTTCGGGAATGAAAGGAAATCCCCGGTGATATATATGTCGCGCAATCGTCTGGCCGCCAGATCGCATACCAGCGTAAAACGGACCATTCCGGCATCGGCCTTGTAACTCGACCAGACGGCTTCCCGTTTGCGGTAGGTCGGCTTGACCCGGTCAATCCATTGTTCGGATCGATAATATTCCCTGCGCTTTTCAAACAGTGCCTGCTCCTCGCAGGTGAGCCCGCCGGGGACCAGTTCGATATTCAAATGCGTCTCAAAGCTTTTCTGGATCGCCGCCTGAATCGATTTCACATCCGGTGTATAACCGAGTTCCCTGCTCAGGCAGGTCACCCGCTCTTTGACAGAATCGATTTCTTTTGCCTTTAATTTTTCCACCGGGATGCGCAGCGCCCGCAGCATGGTGTCCACGTCGAAATCCACGAGCATGGTACCCTGGAACAAAAAGGCATCTCCGGATTCGGTGCCGCCGGTTCCGGAAATTTTTCGTCCGTCAATTTCAATGTCGTTTCGGGGACGGAAAGTGGCGCCGGGTATTCCCAGGTAACCGAGCGCCGTACCCACGGGTTCGCAAAGTGTTTTGAACAGCCGATTGTTGGGTATTGTCAGATTGAAAAAGGACTTGTCGCATATGACTTCCCACCCCAGCTGGTTTTCATCAAAGAGGATGGCGCCTCCTCCGGTAATCCGGCGGTTGACATCCAGACCGTTTGAATAGCAATAGTCCAGACGGATTTCTTCCTGAACGCTCTGGTGATATCCGACAAGGACGCAGCGGGGCAAAAACTGCAGAAAGCGTATGGTATTCGGCGTGGCGCCAACCCCCTTGAGATCCACAAGCACTTGGTCGAGACACATATTGTCCGCAGCGCTCATGGGGGGCGTTATCAATAACCTCCAGGAGTGGACTCCCGGTTTCTGAGGGGCTTGCATCAAATCGCTCCTATACGGGCTGGAGACATCCGGACTCGGATTTTCCCCGGGAATTATTTTTCTGCGGCATTCATCGGGTCCTTCTCAGGCGTCATCCTCTTCTGCCAGGGCTTTCTGCACCAGCTGCGTCAGGTCCAGAACCTGAATCGGCACCTTGTTTCGCTTTGCATACGTGAGCATGGTTCTTACGCACTGCTGGCAAGCGGTGACAATGGTATCGGCCCCGGTGCTTCGGGCTTCCTCGATCTTGGCCCCGGCAATACCGGTGGTAAGATCGGCGTCGAACATCTCGAGGTTCCCCCCGCCGCCGCAGCAGGCACAGTTCTCCCGGTTATTGGGCATCTCCACAAACCGAATTCCCGGAATGGCCTGGATAACGCGCCTTGGTGCATCGAATTCACGGGCACCGCGCCCAAGATCACAAGGATCATGATAGGTTACGGTCATATCAAGCGTTTTCAACGGAAGTTTCCGCTGTTCTATGAGCGTGTCCAGATACTGGGAAGCGTGATGGATGCGCAGCCCGTTTGCCTGATACGGATAATATTTTTTCCATATCTCGTAGCAGGAAGGACAGGCAAACACCACATCGTTCGCCCCCTTTTCTTTCACCGCGGCAATGTTGTGATCGATAAATTCCTGAAAAAGCTCCGGCAGGCCCGAGTTGAGCAAAGGCAGCCCGCAGCACCATTCCTGCTCACCCAGCAGACTGAAGTCCACATCGGCTTTGAGGAGGATATCTGCCAGTGCCAAGGGAATTTTCTGCGCCAGCGGGAAATAAGCGGCAACGCATCCGGTGAAATAAACGACTTCGGATTGCTCCCGGATCAGCAGGTCTTCCGGCGGATCGTCCATGTCTTCCACCCATTCGCCCCGCTCCTCATTGTCTTCGGCAAATACATTCCGGCTTTCCAAGAGGTTGTCGCGCACCATATTTATTTTCTTTGGATAATGTTCGGACTGAACCAGGTCATGGCGCAAAGACAGCCAGAGTTCTTTGAGCCCGATGCCCACCGGGCAAATTTCCTGGCATTTGCCGCACAGGGTGCACTGAAAAACCGTTTTTGAAAATATCTCCCACTGTTCGTCGGAAAGGGTTTTTGCGCGAAAAAGTTTCTGCAGCAGTCCGCCGGTTCGGCTGCGAAAAATATTCTGCAGGCGCTGAAGGCGATAAATAGGGGACACCTCCCCTTGTCTGACGGCCTGTACAGCAGGGCATTCATCCGCGCAAATCTGGCAATTGGTGCAGGCGGCCATTTCCAGGCACTGTTTAATGGTATAGCTTTGATTGCTCATGTTTCCGAAGGTTATCCGTGGATACAAGTGGGTTTATGTTTCAAAGATCTGCCGTTATTCTTCCTTATATTTTTCTATTTCCGCCAGCAGCCATTTCTCTATGGCCTCCGCGCCATGGATCAGGTTATTGACGTCATCCATGTTGTTGGGTGTTATCTTGAACATCCATCCTTTGTCATAACAATCTTCATTGATCAGCGAAGGGGTCTCCTCAAGCGCCTCGTTGGCGGCAGTAAGAACCCCGTCCACCGGAGCGATAACCTTGCCGAGCCATTTGCCGGATTCCACTTTTGCGAACTTCTTCCCGGCTTTCAGCTTTTTTCCATCCTCCGGAAGCTGGACAAAGACAATCTCCCCCGCCATTTTCTGGGCAAAGTCATCCATGCCCAAAACGATATGATCTGATTCAACCCTTACCCACCAGTGGTTCTCCTCGTAGTAAAGATCTTCCGGCATATAGTAGCCCTGAATTTCCATTGTTCACTCCTTTTCTTTTTAGACATCTGTACCGGTTCATTTTCGCGGTAGCGCAACAGCACAGCATCCATTCAATATAACCGCGATCCGCCGACCCGTCTATTCCATTTCCTCCATCAGTTCGTTTATGAACTGGGTGGTATTCATAATCTTGATCTTCTGGCTTCGCAGCTTTGCATTGGAAAGGTTGTGCACACAGGAGTTGCATTCCGTCACCAGCACTTCAGCACCGCAATCCAAGGCTTCTTTCAGCCGGTTCTTGGCCATGGCGATGGAATTTTTGGCGTATGCGCCGCGCACGCCGCCGCCCGCGCCGCAGCACAAGGAAGAGGCATGGTGATGTTCCATCTCCACGAAGTTCGCCGCCACCCGGCTGATTGTCCGACGGGGATCCTCGTAGATGCCGCAGTGACGACCCAGGTCGCAGGGGTCATGATAAGTGATTTTTGCATCCGTATGTGCGCCTTTGAAGTCCAGGCGATTGATAAACTGAGTTATATGAATGATCTCTATGCCCGCTTCGCGCAAAGGCGCATAGGCTTCGTTGTTCTTGAAGGTCAAAAAGCATTTGGGGCAGCCGGTAATGATCCCCTTGCAGCCGGTTTCCATAATGGCCTCGACATTATGGTTTGCCAGGCGGGTATTGATGGAAAAACCGACGTCTTCGAGAACGCCGCTGCAGCAGACCTCTTCGATAAGCGTATAATCCGTATCCGTGCGATCCAGAAGCGCAATAACGGCCTCGGAGGCTTCCTCTTCCCTGAAAGTGCCCACACAACCGATAAAATAGACATATTCCGCCTTTCCGCCGCGTTCCTTATCAAAATCCGGCAGTTCGTCCTCGGCGTAGATGTTGGTCTTCTCCTGGAGAACCTTGTTCATGCCCGTAAAAGCAGGATGGCAGGTGCCCAGGCTGACCATGTCCTTGCGGGCCTGCTTGATGATCTCGGGCACATTTACCTTTGACGGGCAGTTTTCATAACACCCCGCACAGGTTGTGCACTGAAACATGGTTTCAATAAGATCCTCTGTTAATTCCAGTTTTTCTTCCATGACTTCCTTGAGCAGCAGCATTTTTCCCCTGGCATTCAAAGCGGGTCGGAGAGTGGCCTTAAAAGCGGGGCAAACCGCCTGGCAGTAGCCGCAGCGGGAGCATTTAAGAATATCTTCCCGGAATTTTCGTTCAAAATCGTATTTGGCTTCCATATCAATTCACCTCCAGGGCCATCTTGCCGGGATTGAGGATGTTTTTGGGATCAAATGCTTTTTTTACTGCCCGCATCATGGCCATGGCATTTTGATCATGCTCGAGGTGCATGAAAGGCGCCTTGGCCAGTCCGATGCCATGCTCCCCGGTCAGGGTGCCGTTCAGCTCGATGGTTAATTGAAACAACTCCGCTACTGCCTTTTCGGTGCGATGAACCTCATCGGGGTTATATCCATCATAGAGAATTTGGGGGTGCAGGTTCCCGTCACCGGCATGTCCGAACGTGGCAATCTGCAGATCATATTTTTCCGCAAGTCGCCCGATTCCTTTCAGAAGAGCGGCTATATTACCCATGGGTACCGTTACATCCTCCAGAACAAAGTGGGTCTTGATGCGCGCCAGAACGGCATAGGCGGATTTGCGGCCTTTCCAGAGACTGGCCGCTTCCGCGTCGTCGGCCGCTTGCTTGATCTGATCAGGATTGTTGGCTTTTAGTACTTCGATGACCTTGGCCATCTGGTAGTCGGTTTCCTCTTTGGTGTACCCATCGGTTTCGATCAGCAGCATGGCGTCCACTTCCGGCAGGTTCAGATCCGTGTTCTGATTGATGCAATGGATGGTGTACCGATCCATGATTTCGAGCACGCTGGGGATAATGCCTGAATACATGATCTGGGTTACGGCCCTGCCGGCGTTTTCGAGATCGGGAAAAGAAGCCACCGTGGTGCTCCGGGCAGTCGGTTTGGGATTGATTTTCAGGGTGATTTCGGTGACAACGCCCAGCATCCCTTCGGAGCCGACCATCAGTTTGGTCAGGTCAAATCCGGATACGCATTTCATGGTCCTGGCACCTGTCCGCATGATGCCACCATCGGCCAGCACCACTTCCAGGCCAAGAACATAGTCCCGGGTGGTGCCGTATTTGGCGCCTTTGACACCTCCCGCATTGGTTGCCACATTTCCGCCTAACGTGCAGACGCTTCCGCTGCCCGGATCCGGCGGGAAAAGGAACCCATAAGGGGCAAGGGCTTTTTCCAGATCCGCATAGACGACCCCCGGCTGGACAATGGCTATTCGGTCCTCGATACTGATGGATATGATCTGGTTCATCCGGTTCAGATCCAGAACAATCCCTCCTTTGATCGGAACGCACATACCCGACAGTCCGGTACCCGCCCCTCTCGGAATCACCGAAAGATTGTTTTCATTAGCAAACTTAAGAACCTGGCTGACCTGCTGGGTATTTTGGGGCCAGACCGCACAGTCCGGCCGGTGTGAATGTTCGGATGAATCATAGGAATACGACACCATGTCGATCAACTGGTCCGTAACATTGTCTTCGCCCACGATCTCAATGAGCGCATTTTTCAAAGCGGAGTCCATTTTTGTGTTCCTCCTGTGGACGTATTAATGTTTCTCACGGGCTGCATTTATGGCCAGAATCACCGGCCCCATGATGATATGCAGCATGTTGCTGAAGGGCAGATACGCCAGAAAGGCCCCCCAAAGTATGGCGTGCAGATACCAGAAGTAGCCGTAGACCGTGCTCAAATCACCGAATACGGAAAAAAACAGCCCAATGCTGTAGCCGATCAGTGCGAACCCGGCGCCTTCAGGCATGCCGGTGAGCGAAATGCGGATTCCCTCGGTGAGGAACCCGGCGACAACAATTGCCGCTAAAAGCGCCAGCGCTGGCTTGTCCTGCCTGGGCAAACCGCCTGGCTTGGTTTGATCCGCAGCGGATCCCCTGCGCCATGCAAGCACGACGCCTGCCAGGATACAGATACCGGTAAAATCGAAAAGAAAGGCGGTTACAGGGTGGTTCTTATCCACCATGCTCCAGAAAAGGCCGGTATCGGCAAAAAATGTCGTTCCCACCAAAGCGGCGAGGCCGTATAAAAACCGCCCAAAAATGGGAAAAAAGATCAGGCCGTGGATAATCCAACGTTTCAGGGAACGCTTTCGAAGCCTATCCTGCAGGAGCACGTCCCAAAATATTGCCCTGCCAATGGGGACAATCTTTGATGAAAACAGCGTCTTGAGCGCAGAGCCGATCAGGAGGACAAATTTGCCCAAACTGCTTTGGTTCTCGCGCCCGGGAAGGGATGCGGTAAAATAGATCCCCAGAACCAGGATGATCCCTCCCAGAAAGATCAGCAAAGCAATGATGCTGACCGTATCCGAGGCGGTTAACGTGGCGGAATGACATGGCATGCAGGCCACGCTTTTGGGCGGAAGCACCATTGCTGCAGCCCCCAGTGGATTGCCCGGCACATGACAGCGGCTGCAGTCATTGTCCTTGTCAAAGCGCATGGAATGGATGCTTGAGACCTGACCTGGCATGGCGGTGCGCTCCCAGAGGATTCGATCGCTTTCATCCGGCTTTTCGGGAGTTACGTCTTGGAGGTGACAGGCTTCACAGGAAACCGTCAAGTGAGCATCGTGGGCCACGCTTTCCCGGTGGCGCTGATGGCATTCCAGGCAATCCGTCTTTTTCTGTTGATCGTGGGGATATGCGTCCGCATTGATGTGGCAGGCCATGCAGTCCATATTCGCATGGGGCGTATACTTGTATGCCTGCAGGTCGAGCTGCTTTACCTGCGCCATGTTTTGGGCGGCATCATGGCAGTGCATGCATAAATTTTGCGTTCTCTGTATTGCCGCAGGTGTTTGTGCCGGACCAGGGTCATGATGGCACGCCATACAGGCGGCATCCTCACTGGAAAGGGTTTCCGGGGGGTCCGGAAAGGCTTGTTCCGGCGCAGCAGTTATACCGGCGGCGTGCGGATCGTGACAGTCGATGCACTGCTCGTGGATTGACCGTTCCGCGATATCGAATCCGGCGTGCGTTCCCGTTTCAAGATCATTTTGAACATTCGGGTGGCAGCTGTAGCATGCGTTCGGCGCAAAGGATTCATACGGCTGCTGGTTGACCTTTTCCGGATCCGGATGCATATGCATCCGGATGTCGTAATGGCACTCCCGGCACGAAAAAACGCCGTGCGCCGACGCCTCATAATGCCGGCCGTCGAACCGCCAGGCGTTTGCCGGTTGAATTGTCGCAAGACTTACCAGCAGCCCGGCAAGCAAAAAAAAAGGGATTTTCAATTTTCTCATAACCGTTGTGCACGTCATTTCGTGATGGCTCCGAATGGGTGCTTCCTGTCTTGTCCATGGGCGAAAACCGGGCTGCAATATCGAACAGGGCTTACCGCCCTGTGGATTTTCACTTTCACGCTTTACCAAAACAAAAGAAACGACGGCTGATAGTGATCAGGGTATGGCCTGTTGCTTTTCTGGCATTGCTTCCGGCTTGATAAATCGTAGCTGATGCTGGAGAATATCCAGTTCATTCAGCAATTTTTCAGCATCGGGGTTTTCCTTTTTCGCGGCGGCCAGCAATTTTGTATAAAATTCTTCCCTGAGCTCCCGCAGTGTCTCATTTTGCTCGGTACGCATTTCCGCTTTTTTATACCCCAGAAACGCTTTTTCCTTTTCCTGTTTCAGCTGCTGCCTGCGCTCGGAAGAAATCTCCGGATCCTGCAATTGCTCTTCAATATTCTGCAATCGATCAAGATCGACTTCTTCGCGCTCCAGGTTTTCAGTCATGATGGTATGGGTCGTTATAACGAGTTCTTTTAAGAGGATGTCCAGCTCCGGATTGTTGTCAAAAGCATGGTTCCGCATCGCGGCGATCTCCTCCTGGAGCTCAAGCGCCCTGGACTCCATCCGTTCAATGCTTTCTGCCATTTCATCCGGATCCGGATTCTTATCCGCAGGACCATATCCCGGAATGTCCGGATCCGTCTTCGCGCCGGACCGCGGGGGCTGCTCCTGAGCGCTGGTTTGCCCGGCCGATATATGCAGAAAACAGGTCATGGTCGCCAGAATAACAAGGCTCACCATGCCGGGAATATTTCGCGTGCGTTTTCGAGGCATAACGTCTCCTGTAATACATACTTGCTTCATATTCCAAAAACCCGGTATATAAACCTATTGTGCATTCAAATCGTCAAATTTATCTCTGGGAGTATACACTGTCAATACGGGAATTTTTGCATTATTCACCACGCTGCGGGCGGTGGATCCCAAAAGTTTGTGCCCCCCGTCTCTTAATTTTCTGTGCGTGCCCATCACGATCAAACCCGCTTTGATCTCCTTTGCCTTTGCCAGGATCGTCTCCGTGACAGGCCCTTCCTCTACCATAATATCCGTCACCGGATCAGGCATCTGGGCGTCCAGCCGGCAGGTCTCCCGGGCGCAGAAATTCGACAACCGCTTGTGTATCTTGTCAAAAAGAAATTTGCGCGCCTCTTGCCGGTGCTGCTGAAACTGCTCATCGGTGATATAAAATTCGACCATGCCCTTGACATTATCGCTCAATGGCTCCAGTACGTGCAGGACGGTAATATTTGCATTATAGCGTTCGGCCAGGCTGAGTGCATGGCGAAACACGTAGGGCGATTCAGGGCCTAAATTCGTCACATACAGTATTTTCTGAAAGTCGGGCCACATGAGGCTGTTCTCCTTTTGGCAAAAATAAAACGTTTTTTCGACCTGCACAAAGCAGGGCTGTCAGCAATCCCCCAAAAATCGCTGCTTTTCCCCCTTAGGAGTCTTAGGACCCAAAGGCGAGCCTGGGCAGCCACAGGATCAACTCCGGGAACACAGCCAGAATGATCACGCCCACAATCTGCAGAAGGATAAAGGGGATAATGCCTTTGTATATGTGCACCATTGTATAGCCAGGGGGGGCCACACCGATAAAGTAAAACAGTGCGTAACCAAAGGGCGGCGTCAGAAAAGAGGTCTGCAATACCACACACTGCATCATGGCAAACCACAAGGGATTGTAGCCCAACTGGGAAGCGATGGGCAGAAAAATGGGGACCGTGATCAGTAAAATCGCGGCCCAATCGATGAACATACCAAGAATGAATACGATTAGCAGCATGACAAAAATTGCTGTGGCCGGGGCCATAGCGCCAGTAAGGAGGTCGGAAACCACAAATCCGCCGCCCATGCTGATAAAAACTTGGGTAAACAGTTTGCCGGCCACAAACAAAAACATAACCATACAGGTGGTCTTCAAGGTATTTGTGGCGACTTGCTGCAACACTTCCCAGTTCACCATCCGGTTGGCCAGCGCCAGAATAAAGGCCCCTGCAGCCCCCATACCCGCAGCCTCGGTAGGCGTGGCAATCCCCATGAGAATCGTTCCCATGACCAGCAGGATCAGGACAAGGGGAGGGATCATATATTTCACGGTCAGCCAAAATTTTTGCCCCGCACTGTATTTTGAAGCCTCTTCTTTGGAAATGGTGGGCCCCAGTTTGGGATTGATCTGGCAGCGAATCGATATGTAGGCGATATACAAGCCGGAAAGGATCAGTCCCGGAATAATGGCGGCAGCGAAGAGGTTCCCGACGGAAGTGGCCTGCATCCCCGTCAAGCCACCGTATATGACCAGCATGATACTGGGGGGAATCAAAATGCCCAGCGTTCCCGCGGAACAGATGATGCCGCTGGCCATCTCCTTTTGATACCCCTTGTTAATAAGCGGCGGTGCCGCCAGGAGGCCCATGGCCACCACGGAGGCCCCGATAATGCCGGTCGTGGCGGCAAAAATCGTACAGACCAGAACCACGGCCAGCCCCAGCCCGCCCTTTATCGTTCCCAGGTTGACATAAAGCACATCAAAGAGCTTTTCCGCCACCTTGGATTTATCCAGGAGCTGGGCCATGAAAATAAACAACGGCAGTGCCACAAGCGTATACTCGTTAAAGGTCCCCCAACTGTTGCTGGTAAACAGGTTGAAAAGCCTTGCGAAATTGAAGCCGTTGTCGATCAGACCGAAAATCGTGGCCACTGAAACCAATGTTATGGCCAGGGGGTGCCCCAGCGCGATAAAAAGTATCAGGGTTCCAAACATGGCCACAGTCATGACTTCAGGGCTGAAATACATAATTGATTACCTTAGATTATATAGAATATTGATCGTATGATTGCTGGCAGTACACGCTTTCGACCGGTTATTTATCCAAAAATACTGCCGCGCCCCTATCCATCACCATCGCGAAGCGCCTGTACTTCTTTCAAGAAGTTTGAAACGCCCTGGATGAAAAACATCAGAAAACCCAATGCCATAAGCAGTTTAAACGGATACAAAGGGGGCGCCCAGGACGTCCAGCTTTTTTCCAGCCGCTGAACGGATATCCAGGCATAGTCGAAAGTTGCATAGCTGAGCATTGCAAATACCGGAAGCAACAGGATCAGATGGCACAGCAGGCTGATAATGACCTGTTTTCGATGGGACAACAGCTTGACCAGGACGTCCACCCGCACGTGGCCATTGTACATCAGGGTATACCCCAAGCCGAGCATGAAATGGATGCCATAAACATAGGTGGTCACCTCAAAGCCCCACGTTGTCGGCTTGTTAAAGACATACCGCATGATCACTTCGTAGATGATAACAGCCGTCAAGGGGAAAATCAGCATGGCCGTCAGGTAACCGAACCAGTCCTGGAAACGGTCGATCCCTTTGCAGATTTTTTTTATCATGTCAAAGCGCTCCTTGGTTGTGCTTGGGCTTGACAAGGAAAGCAAGACAGGAAGAGGATTGCTCCTCTTCCTGCTGCCAACTGAATGAATATCGTTTTAGTAGATTATTCGTATATTAGTGGTCGCCCATCTTTCCGTCGATATACATCTCGATGGGATACGGCTCAACGCCACTTCTCAGGTCACGCCATTTGGCAAAAAGTTCCTTGAACGCATCCTGTCCATCCAGGGCTTTTTTCACGTCAGGATGTTTTTCTTTGAGTTCGTCCAGGTATGTTTTCGTCGTCTGGGCAAATTGCGCCCTGGCGTCTTTGTCCATTTTTACAAATTCAACATCTTTCTCCAGCCGATGAATTGCCTGGGCGTTGAGGTGCTCGCTCCAGGCCAAGCTCCAGTGCTGGGTTTCCCTGGCGGCAAGCTTTACAATCTCCTGGAGATCGCGGGGCAGTTTTTCCCACGAATCCTTGTTTATAAAAAGAGCGCTCTGGCAGGACGGTTGATGAACACCGGGCATGATGACGTAATCTGTGACCTGGTGAAAACCCATGGGGTATGTAATACTCGGTGTTGAAAATTCCGCCGCGTCAATAACGCCGCGCTCCAGGGCCAGATAGATTTCACCGCCGGGCAGGGGGGTCACGGAAGCGCCCAGCCGCGTGAGAATGTCCATGTACCAGCCCGGGGTCCTGATGCGCAGCCCCTTGAAATCTTTCATCGCGGTAGCCCGCTTGTTGGAAAAAAGGCCAAGCTCCTGTCCGACGTTGCCGCCGGGGAACGCTTTCATGTTGAACTTGCCGTAGAGCTCGTCCATCATCTCCGCGCCGCCCATTTCATAAAGCCAGACATTGTAGCCTTCGGCATCCAGGCCGAAAGGCACGGACGCATACGCCACAAAAGCCTCGTTTTTGCCCTTCCAGTATCCGGGCCAGTCGTGTCCTACATCCGCCGAACCTGAACTAACGGCATCAAACGATTCCATGGCCGGCACCATCTCGCCTGCGGCAAACACCCGTATATCCAGCCTGCCCGCGGAAGCCAGGCGCACGGAGTCGGCAAAATGCTGGGCAACATCATAGAAGAGAAGGCCTTTGGACCAGGGCATGACCATCGTCCAACGGACCTTTGTGTCTGAGACCTTGTAATCGATCCGCTGGGCCTCTTTGGTTCGCGGATCTTCACCGAATTTACCCTCCTGGGCGAACAGGCTCTGCCCCATCGGTATACCGAGCAGAAGAAAAAAAATGATAAAAAAGGAAAGAATGCGCTTCATAACTACCTCCTCAAACGTTAGGGGTTTTGTTAGATGTTTGCCCCGACTTTGCAATCAAACCGGGCTGCAGCACCTTTGGTAAAGGACAGGCTGACCCTTCTCAGGTTGTTCAGGGCCTATGAAAAACAATTCATATAAATAAAAGGTAATCACGTAAATGAATTCTGTTCACCCTTTTGTTAAAAAAAAAGCCCCACAGAAAAAACAGCGTTGATTTTTCAAAAAAACAAATTGGTAATTCCATATGTTAAACATTCCAAATTTGCATTGGCTTGTCAAGCAAAAATTTTATGCCATACAAACATGTTGATTTTATTAAAATACATAAAAATACAGAGAGAAAGGACACTGCAAAACAACACCGATGCCCCTATGCAACCTCTTTTTTGAAGAATTGGCATTACCAATATTTGGGCACCTTTCTGCGGCATCAAAAAAGTTATAACCGCTCCATGTCGAGCGCTTCCAGGGCTTCATCCGCCGTTTTGTATATATGCGGCGTGATATTGAATCGCAACAAGGCATCCCCCAGCTTGGCCCGCAGAAAAGTGCTCGTGGTATACCGGGTCACCCCGGAATAAAGATCTTCCGACAGGCGCTTGATCATCTGGGTATACTCCGGTATCAGCTCAGGATCGATGTGAAAATTGTCATAGTTGACGACCGTATATACCTTGTGCCCCAGAGGTTCCAGAATCTCCCTTACCTTTTCTTCCGCCTGCCGTATATCCGCCCGGCTCTTGATCGCATACCCTTCGAAATTGACAAAGAAAAGGTTGCGATGCCTGTCGTAGCTCAAGCGCTTGTCTATGGATAAAAAAAGCAGGTTCTTTTTTAGCTGCATGGGCTCGTCCCTGAAAATCCGGGGATCCATCTGTGAGGGCGCGTCGGTAATAATCGGCTCGAATTCCATCAGCGCAAGGATATCCTTTTGCAGGTCCACACCCGGTGCGATTTCTATGAGCTCCATGCCTTTTTCGGTCAGTTTGAACACGCACCGCTCCGTTATGTAGAGAACCGGCTGTTTGTTTTGAAGCGCATATGCCCCGCTGAAAGTGGTGTGCTCCACCTGGCGCACGAATTTTTTTGCCTTTCCCTCCCGGTTGATCCGCAAAGCGCCGTCTTCTATGGAAACATCCAACCCTCCCGCGGTAAATGTACCCACGAAGATAACCTTTTTGGCTTTCTGGCTGATATTGATAAAACCGCCTGCACCGGCCAGACGAGGGCCGAACTTGCTCACGTTGAGATTGCCGTGCCGGTCCGCCTGGGCAAGCCCCAGAAAGGCAAGGTCCAGTCCGCCGCCGTCATAAAAGTCGAATTGCTCGGGTTGGCTGATCAGCGCTTCGGTGTTGGTCGCTGCCCCGAAGTTCAGCCCCCCTGCAGGGATCCCACCGATTACGCCCGGTTCGGCTGTCAATGTCAGGAAGTCCAGGATGTTTTCCTCGTTGGCGACATTGGCCACCCCCTCGGGCATGCCGATACCCAGATTGACCACGCTGTTGGCCTCGAGCTCCATGGCGGCTCTCCTGGCAATGATCTTGCGCTCATCCATGTCCATTTTCGGCATGGAATGCAGGGGGACCTTTATTTCCGAACTGAAGGAAGGGTTGTAGCGATCACCAAAGGTCTGCCAGTGATTTTCCGGGTCGGCAACCACCACACAGTCCACCATGATCCCGGGTATTTTCACCTGGCGCGCATTGAGCGTCCCTTTTTCAGCGATCCGCTCCACCTGCACGATGACAAAACCATTGCTGTTTCTGGCCGCAGTCGCCATGGCAAGGGACTCCAGGTTCAGGGCCTCTTTTTCCATGGTGATATTACCCATGGTATCCGCTGTGGTTCCCCGCAATATGGCCACATTGATGGGAAACGTCCGATACGCAAGATATTCCTTTCCGTCAAAAACGATCAACTCTACCAGATCTTCGACAGTCTGCTCATTTAGCTTCCCCCCGCCCTTGCGGGGGTCCACAAAGGTGCCTATGCCGACAGTGGTTATGGTTCGGGGCTTGCCTGCGGCAATATCCCGGTATAGGTGGGAAATTACCCCCTGGGGGAGGTTATAGGCCTCGATTTTGTTCTCAACAGCCAGTTTCTGCACCTTGGGCACCAGTCCCCAGTGCCCGCCGACAACTCTCCGGATCAATCCCTCATGTCCCAGGTGATTCAACCCCTTGTCCTTGCCATCCCCCTGGCCTGCCGCATACACCAGCGTCAGATTTTTTGGCGACCCGGTCTGCAGAAAATGCTGTTCCAGTGCAACGGCAATGTGCTCGGGAAACCCGGTACCCACAAAACCGCCGGTGGCAATGGTATCGTTGTCCCGGATGATGCTGATAGCCTCCTCGCAGGAGACGATCTTCCCTTTTTGCGCTGTAAACGGCGGCAGTGAAGACAGCATGGGATGCATGGATTTTTTTTCAGGGGCTTTTCTTTCCTGGCCCATATCAAGCTCTCCGTGGTTTTCATCTATTCTTATTTACGCACGTCCAAGCGCGATTATCATATTCCGTTTGCATCGATTGGTTTTGCAACGATCGTGCCACCATGCTGCATGTAGCAAAAAGGCCCGTCATTGTTGCATTGAATATGATTTTCCATAAAAAGAAAAACGCACGGGAACCGGATATGTCTATCAGGATAGACAAAGCAAGGAGAAACCACCGAAGAAACAGGGCAGGAATGGTTCGTCCATGAAAATAGACATGCCTATATATATAGACACATTTTCGGGAAGAGATCTGGCGAAGCCTGCACGGTAGTGATAGAACCCATCTCTACCAGCCTGTGTATTTCAATTCTCTATATACATTCCATATTTGCTCATTTTCTGGTATAAACCGGACCGGTGAATCCTCAACAGCTCGGCCGCCTTTTTCCGGTTATTGCCGGTTTTTTTCAGGGCACTTTCAATGGCCTTCTTCTCTGCGCTTTCAAGGATTTCCCGAAGACTGTACTCATCCATGCTATTGTAATCCAAAAGGCCCTGCCCCTTATTGCTTTTGTCCGTGTCCATGAGATAAATCGGCAGGTGATTTCTGCGAATAACTGTCTCCTTGCCCATATTGACAGCCACTGCCCGTTCCAGGACATTTTTGAGTTCACGCATGTTGCCGGGCCAATCATAGGTCTTTAGGATATCGATCACTTCCGGATCCACCTTCTTTACACTGGTGCCCAATTCCTCGTTTAATTCCTGAAGAATTTTTTCGCTGAGCAATTCTATGTCTTCTTTGATTTCCCGCAAGGGCGGAATTTCGATTTTCAGCACGTGTAAACGATAATACAGATCCTGTCTGAAATCTTCTTTTTTGATCATTTCCTCAAGATCCCTGTTGGTAGCGGCAATCAGCCGAAAATCCAGTTGGATGACCCTGTCGCCGCCCAGGCGTTCAACTTCTTTTTCCTGCAGCACCCGCAGCATTTTGGCCTGCATCTCAGGAGGCATGTCACCGATTTCGTCCAGAAAAAGCGTTCCCCCCTGGGCCAGTTCAAACTTGCCCGGCTTGCCGCCTTTTTTTGCATCGGTAAACGCCCCCCCTTCGTAGCCGAAAAGCTCGGACTCCAGCAGGCCGGCCGGAATTGCCGCGCAGTTGACACGGATAAAGGCTCCGTAACGGCGCAGGCTGCAATCATGGATCGCATGAGCAAAAAGCTCTTTTCCGGTACCGCTCTCCCCCCGTATAAGCACGTTGGACATGCTTGAAGCGGCCATTTTGGCCATTTCTTTGGCCTGGACAAGCGTTTCAGACTGGCCGATGATATTTTTAAAATTATAGCGGCTCCCCTTGAGCCGCATTACCTCCGTCTTGTAATATTTCAACTCCTTGGTGGCGATATCCAGTCGTTCCACCATGGAGCGGATTTCCTTGACGTCCCTGAAGAGCACCTTGCCCACAGCCCCAACGACCTCCCCGTTTTTATAAATGGGAATCCGCATGACCACCATTTCATGTCCTTGGATTTTCTGAGTTTCCCCGATTTCCGGCTTGCCGGTTTTAACGACAATGTGCATACGGGTGTTTTCGATAACGTCTTGAATGGGTTTTCCAAGGGCATTTTTCTCGTCAATGCCCAGAAAATTCTGGTACGCCTTGTTGAACTTGGTGATCTTCCCCTCCTTGTCCACCACGACAATGCCGTCATAGGTGGTTTCCAGGATCGTCTCCAGTATTTCTACCGAATCTTTCGCAACCGCCAGTTCCCGGGTCAGCTTCTCGATATCGGTGGTATCCTGGAATATGGCCACCGCCCCCACCAGTTTTCCGTTTTTATACACCGGGGAGCGGTTGGAATAAATACTTCGGCCATTGATAATGACCCTTCTTCCCACATCGGATACGCCCGACCGTACCGTGGAAAGAAGAGAAGGAACTTTGAAAAGCGTATCCACCTTCTGGCCCAATGCATCATCAGTGCGGATGCCCAGAATTTTTTCCGCGCCTTTGTTGAACAGTGTGATCACACCGTTATTGTTTACGGCGATGATGCCGTTATGCGTCGAGTTCAAAACCGCATAAAGATGTTCAATGGAACAATTTTCCCTGTTTGCCGTCATTTCTTTTCCGTATCTTTTTTCATGGTTGTCAAACCAGTATGGACTCGTAAAGTTACGATCAGACGACTTTGAATCACGCCATGGCGTGACAAGATCAAGGCTTGCGCAATCCCGAAGAATGCAGCGTACGTAAGTGTACGTGAGATTCTGAGGGATTGCGCGTAACACAGATATTGGGCTTTTTACGAAGTCGTCAAGCCAGAATATATCCGATTTTTATATGCATGCATAGTCGTAAAAGCAACTGCTTGCAGGAAAAAGGTCTCCATGCCGCTTCCGGGCACTTTCTGCGATTTTCATTGCATAACGCATCCGCAATTCATATTTTATAAGACGTCGCTTATGCGACTGACGGGCGAAGTCTAAATACACTTTCGTAACAGGAAAGGATGCCTCATGAAGAAAATCAACCGGAGAGAGTTCTTAAAATACCAGGCAACATCATTGGCGTGCCTTGCCGGATCTTCCCTTATCATGTCGCCGGCGATCGCCGGGTCCGGCACAACCACAAAAACAAACACTATGCCGGATATCGCCGTGGCAAGGGGAAGCGCGGAAAATGCCGTCCGGGCGGCCATAAACATGCTTGGTGGAATGGAAGCATTTGTCAAGGAAGGCCAACGGGTCGTTATCAAGCCGAACATGAGTTTTGCATCCGGCCCTGAAAGTGCTGCAAATACCCATCCGGAAGTGGTCAGAACAATTGCCGCCATGTGCAGGGAAGCCGGTGCTGCCAGGGTTCTGGTACTGGACAACCCCCTTTCCCCCGCTGAAAGGTGCCTGGAATTATCCGGAATCCGGGAGGCCTGCGCAGACATCGACAGAGACATGGTCCATACGGTTTCCTCCCGGGGACGGTTTACCGAAGTGACCATCGAAAATGCCGAAACCCTAAAGAGTACCGAAGTCATGAGGGAAGTCCTCGCCTCGGATGTACTTATCGCCGCACCGGTTGCAAAATCCCATTCCGGTGCAGGCGTCAGTCTTTCCATGAAAGGCATGATGGGGCTGATCTACAACCGGCGGGTTTTGCACCGGCTCGACCTGCATGCCGCCATCGTGGACCTTGCCTCTTTGCTCAAGGCGGACCTTACCGTGATTGACGCCACCCGGGTGCTCTCTACCGGCGGTCCCGGGGGGCCGGGCAAGGTTTTGAAGCCGGATACCATTATCGCATCTACAGACATGGTGGCGGCCGATGCCTATGCCGTTTCCGCCTTTGAATGGTACGGAAGAAAATACACCCCCGACCAGGTAAAGCATGTTCGCCTGGCGCACCAGCGGGGACTGGGCCGGATGGACATCGAAAATCTCGATGTAAAAGAGATCGCTGCATGACGCATTTTCGCCGAACCGCCCAACTCGTCTGCCTGATACTCTTTCTTTTCCTCCTGGCATCGGGAGACGCGCTGCGCGGCGCCGACCTATTCGCCCGGATGGATCCCGTACTGACCGGTATCGCGGCCATTTCAGGCCGGATAATCAGCTGGGCATTTCTCCCCGCATTGCTGGTGCTTGTTTCAGCACCGCTTTTCGGTCGGCTGTTCTGCGGATACATCTGTCCCATGGGTACGACCATCGACCTGACCGACAGCGCCATTGCGCCGAAAAAACACAAGAGCAAAAAGGCGCCGGAGCTGTTTCATCCCGGTCTGAAAACCGTTATTCTGTTTTTTTTGATCGGGGCCGCTGTGCTGGGCGTTTCCTTTGTTTTCTGGGCGGCGCCACTGTCGCTTATCACGCGGTTCTACGGAATGGTCATCTATCCGGTGGCATGGCTTGCTGCCGAGACGGGCCTGGTCCTTTTTTACCCGGTATTTGACTGGCTCGATCTGCGGTCCCTGATGTTTCTGGAAATTGAACCCAGGAGGTATGCCGCCAATTTTTTCGTCTTACTCCTGTTTGCGGCGATTTTTGCAGCCGCGGCCTATTCGCCCCGGTTCTGGTGCCGATATTTGTGCCCAACCGGTGCAATTCTGGCGCTTTTGTCGAAAAAACCACTTCTCCGACGTCAGGTAAACGAAAACTGCGACCAGTGCGGCAAATGCGCCCGCAACTGCCCCATGGAAGCCATCCGGGCCGATGATGGGACCGTCTCAAAACACGAAGAATGCATCGCCTGCAGGGCATGTGAAAAAATTTGCCCGCAGGAAGCGATCCGTTTTTCAACGGAGCGCAGACCCGCAGAACTGCTGGTATCGCACGAGCGCCGCCGACTGCTGATTTCAGGTCTTGCCGGCGCAGGAACCGCCGCGATCGGTCTGACGGGCCTGATGGCCATTCCTTCCGAAAATGCAGAAGGGCGGGTTCTTGCCCCGAGGCTTATCCGACCGCCGGGTGCGCTTCCAGAACCCGATTTTCTACGCCTGTGCGTTCGGTGCGGCCAGTGCATGACCGGATGCCCCACCAATACGCTGCAGCCCATATGGTTTTCTGCAGGCCTGATGGGCATGTTCAGCCCGGCGGTTGTCCCCTCGCGCAAATACTGCGATCCCCAGTGCAGGCTGTGTGGCAATGTATGCCCCACCGGCGCCATACTCAAAATGACACAGGCGCAGCGGGTATGGGCGAAAACAGGCACCGCCGTCATATACCGCCGGAAATGCCTCGCCTGGGAATACAAGAAATCCTGCATGGTGTGTGACGAGGTGTGCCCTTACAAGGCTATTGAATTCGAAGAAAAAGACGAACTGCCATATCCGGTGCCGCACGTAATCGAGGACAAATGCAGTGGGTGCGGCTATTGCGAGCATTACTGCCCGGTTGAAAACGATGCAGCCATTGTCGTGACCCCCATGAATGCGCTGCGGTTGAAGCAACCTCTGTACCGGGAAGAAGGCCAAATCCGGGGTTATGAGCTTGAACTGAGGGCCGATGCAGGCAAGTTCGACCCGGATGCCCTTTCCTATCCGGACGGCGGGACGGAGGGATACCCTCCCCCCGAAGAATCAATGGCACCGGGGTTTGACGAGGGGATTAAAAACTAAACCATATCAAACAGCAGCCGAATAATATAGAACTTCTCCTTCCTGTGTTTTCTGTAACCCCCATTGAACATACCGAAAAATACCTTATTATATCAGATATGCCATTTATATGAGGAGTGCAAAAAGTGAACAAATCAAAATATTTTTATGCTGTATTGACAGTGTTTGTGATGTTTATACTGCTTATAGCAGGCGTAAGCGTTGGCCAGAAAAAGGAGAACCAGAAAATGGAGAACATAAAAGGGAATGACAAATATGAACAGGCAACCTTTGCCGGAGGCTGTTTCTGGTGCATGGTGCCGCCGTTTGAGGCTGTCGGCGGTGTTAAAGACATCAAATCCGGATACGCGGGCGGAACGTTGGAAAACCCGACGTACGAAGATGTTGCAAGAGGGCTGACCGATCACGTGGAAGCCATTCAAGTCACCTATGATCCAGGAATTGTCACTTACGAAGAATTGCTGGAAATATACTGGCGGCAGATTGATCCAACGGATGACGGCGGCTCATTCGTGGATCGGGGAGCCCATTACCGATCCGTAATCTTTTATCATAATGACCGGCAGAAATCCGATGCCCTTACGTCAAAAGAGAAACTGGCGGCATCCGGCCTTTTTGACCGACCGATCGCAACGGAAATCCGACCGTTTACAACATTTTACACCGCCGAAGAATATCATCAGGATTATCACACAAAAAATCCTGTCCGCTACAAGATCTACCGGTATAATTCCGGGCGGGATCGGTATATAAAAAAGAACTGGGGTGTTTTAACGGCAAGTGAAGCAAATGGTACGGACAAAAGCATTGAAAAAAATGAGTATAAAAGGCCTGCCGATGCGGTGCTTCGCCAGACGCTGACACCCCTGCAGTTTCACGTAACCCGGGAAGACGGCACCGAGCCCGCTTTTCAAAATGAATACTGGGACAACAAAAGACCCGGAATTTACGTGGATATTATTTCGGGCGAACCGCTTTTTTCTTCCACCGACAAATATGATTCGGGTACGGGCTGGCCAAGTTTTACCCGCCCCATAGACGAAGACGCCGTTTATGAAAAAAAAGACCGCAGCCTGCTGTTCATAACCCGGACCGAGGTGAGAAGCAAAAAGGCCGACGCCCACCTGGGGCATGTATTCACGGACGGACCACCCCCCACGGGTCTGCGCTACTGCATGAATTCGGCCGCCCTGCGGTTTGTACCTGCAGAAGAACTGGAAAAAGAAGGCTACGAAAAATACCGGGCCTTGTTTGACTGACGCGTTTACGGACAACAAGATGAGATCCGCATGTACGGGCACGGCGCGCCGTGCCCTTTGGTAAATGCGGTGAATATATAGGTGGTAAACCGGCTGCTTGTTAAAACACCGGCCGTGGCATTTCCTTGGGATAGGTGACTGTAAATTCTATTGTAATGTCCGCTTCGGCACCCGGATCCAGTTCCAGGTCCCACTGCATCACGCCTTCTTTCCCGTCCACATCACGCCTGTCCGGCGCCGGTGAAAACCTGACGTCCTTTACGGTGATCCGGTCGGTCATAGACACCGGCACATGGTCGATCACCTTCAATCGCACAGGTGTGTCTTTCAAATTTTCCGCTTTTATGCGATAGGAAAGCTCTCTTATGATCGAATCTCTCTCAATTCTGCCGAAAAACGCTGTTTCTGTCGCCTTGTCCGTAATTTTTTCCCGCTTCACCCTCACTGACCGATCAATACCCAGCCCCAGGGTAAAGCTTTCCCCGGGCCCTTTTTCCTCCAGGATCATCCGGCCGGTGTAGCGGTTTTCAAAAAAAACATTGACCGGGCCGGGCAACAGTTCCCGGTCGGCCCTTGCTTCACAGACCAGGTACGCATCTGCACCTAGCCCGGGGACCGTGTAATGGTAAAACGCCCCTTCAATGGCCCGGGTCAGGATGGGCACGATGGTTTCCTTTTCCCTTGATGCGATGGTGACGGGCACCGGCAGGGTGTATTCAAAGGAAAGGGCTGTTTCCCTGCGCACGGCTTCGGCCTGGGGAGCTGCACCCACGGTGTCGGCCATTTCCATGGTTTGCATCACGGCCGCTTTTTCTCTTGCGGGAACCGGCTGCGTATAATCGAGCCGCCACGGAAACAGCTCCGGCAGGCGGCCCGCCCTTACCGGCGCCGCGTTGGAAACCGTAAGCACCGCATTCTCCCAGTCTTCACCCGTTGTCTGAATGATTTCCGCCATCATGGCAAGATCCACGCCTTTCATCTCGTCTCCGACCGATGCCCTGTAAACGGGCGACCATCTTGCGCGTTCAACCATGTAGCGGACCTCAACTTCCATAGTTTGGGTTTTATCGGAAGAAAACAAAACCTCTATGCCGGTAAGGGTTTTATCCCGGGCGCCCCTGTGCATGGACAGCTCTCGGCGCAGCCGCTCGATCTCCCGGTCAATGGATGAAATTTTACCGTCGGTTTCCCGTTTTTTATCGAAAATACCCGTAAATGTTTCATCAAAAAACACCAGGAATGCCTTCAATTCCCCGGTGGAAGGCAGCTGGGTCTTTATTTCATCGGCAAGGTGTTGTTTTGAAAAATCAACCACCCCGTCCAAAAAGGCCTCCTGCTTTTGTAAGGCTTTTTTGGCATCGAGAAGCGCCTTTTTTTCCTTTTCCAGGTCTTCGATCCGGGTCTCAATTTCCCGGATCGCTTCCTGGGGCATTTCCGATACCGGCACCCGGACGACCTGCACGCCCAGGATCTCTCCTTCGCCGAAAACCGCGGCGGTCACCGAATCGCTGAGAAGGCGGAATGCGTCCGTGAAAATGACCAGGCGGTTTGCCCCGGCCGTTGCATCCACCGACGCGGTCCTTGTCACCATGGCCTGGTTTGCAAATACCGTGACATTTGTAATTTTCGAATCCAGCGGCTGCCCCGCTGCGGCAGTCCCGCCGGGGACAGCCAACAACACGAGAAAAGCAACAATCCATGAAAGAGGTTTCATTGTCACAAGCTCCTGGCGTACGTTATTTTTCATGATGCTTACTGCGGATATACCATCTTTCCGGCGGAAGCGACATCATAGCCGTCCAACGATGCTGCAATCTCCTTGAATTCTGTTTCCTGCAGGATACCCAGAAAGTACTGGACAGGCTTGTCAAAAAACCGGTCCCTTGCAATCAGGAGGTCATAGCGCTCCCAGCGAAGAGGAATAAAGTCGAGACCAAGCAAACCCGCCACCGGACGGATGCCCAGCCCCATATCCGCCCGTCCGCTTAATATCTCCAGCCCCACTTCCATGTGACTGTTGACTTCATTATGGTATCCCGCAATTGTTTCCGGATCGATGCCCAATTTTTGGGCTTCCCGATCGAACAGGTGCCGGGTTCCCGTACCGATAGGCCGGTTGACGATTCGAGTGCCGGTTTTTTTCAGTTCGTTTATTCCGCTGATGCCTTTCGGGTTGCCGGGCTGCAGCATAAATCCCTGCTCCCGGCGGCAAAAGTTGACCATGACCGGGACCTGATTGCATTCCTGGTTGGCAAATTCAAAATTGTAGTCCGTACCGTCATCCTGAAGCATATGGGATGTGGCAATATGGCAAAGATCTCTGCGAAGGGCCCGCAGACCGCCCATGCTCCCCAGGTTGGCAAACACCGCCAGGAAATCCTGAAACGAACGGTTAAACAGGGCGACGGTTTTTTCAAGGAGCAGGTCGTTGCTGCCGGCAAGGGCGACCAGCCGGGGATGAACCGACTCATTGTCAAGGGCCCGGGTGGGATAGTTGAGAGTATTGGCCTCCACCCACGCGTCCACCAGATGTAAAGGAAAGACCCATTTTCCGGTAACCTTGGATGCGGGCAGCCCTTTTTCCGAAACCAGTGTGTAGACCATCTTTTCGTTGACACCCAGGTATTCGGCGACTTCCCGGGTTGAAAGCAGTTTTTTCATGGCCTGTCCTTTACCATTTAAAAACGGGCGGCAGACAATTTGCGTATAATTATTATACTACCAGAGGTGCTCCGGAAAAACAAGCTCAGACAATATTGGTTTGAATTAGAAATAATAATTTTAAATAATAATTATTATAAAAAATACTTATTAAAAATAACTTGAAATTACAAAAAATGACAAATATAGTCAAAAAATACGGCTTCACAAAACCAGCGGAGTTGTAATCCGACATTTTCCTACTAAAAGATAAGGTGACGAAATGAAGCCAAATCTGTCTTTGATTTTCCTGGCTGCATTTTTGTGTATAATCGGCCTGGAAATGGACACGGCAGAAGCAGATGACAAGATCCTCACCATGAGCACCACCACCAGCACGGAGGCGTCCGGACTGCTGGATTACCTGCTGCCGGAGTTTTATGCCGATACGGGCATCACCGTCCGGGTCATGGCCAAAGGGACCGGGGCGGCGCTTCGAGACGGCATGGACGGCAACGTGGATATCATTTTCGTGCACGACGAAGTGCGGGAGAAACAATTCGTGGACGACGGTTTCGGTACGAAACGGTATTACGTAATGTATAATAATTTCGTTATCGTCGGACCGGAAAGCGACCCGGCGAACATCCGCGAGGCAAAAAACAGCGGGGAAGCCTTTGCCCGCATCGCAGCCGCACATACGCCGTTCGTCTCCCGGGGAGACGACAGCGGCACCCATGCCCGGGAAAAACAGTTGTGGACGGCATCCGGCGTATCGACTACCAACGCCGGGGAGCCCGCCGACAGCAAGGGGTGGTACTTTGCCATCGGCCAGGGCATGGGCGTTGCCCTGATATTCGCCCTGGAAAAGGATGGCTATGTGCTCTCGGATCGCGGCACGTATCTCCATTACAAGCATGGCCGCTCCGAACCCTATGACCTGGAAGTGATCTACGAAGGGGACGACATGCTCAAAAACCCTTACGGTGTGATCCCGGTCAGTCCGGAGAAATTTCCCCATGTCCGATACGATCTTGCCGACACCTTCGCCAAATGGCTGGTTTCGGAACGGGGCCAGGAGGTAATCGGCTCATACCAGCTTCACGGCCATCCGCTTTTTTTCCCGGACGCCAGATGATTCATATGTTTTCAGAGGAAATCACCCGTAAATGGACTTTTTGACAAAAAGCCTGGCCGAAGCGGCAGGCATGCTTGCCTCCCTTGACCCGGAACTGTACTTTATCGTGTACGTATCCCTCAAGGTTGCCCTTGTGTCGACCCTGATCGCATCGGCGGCAGGTGTTCCCTTGGGGTTTTTTATCGCGATACGGAAATTTCGGGGCAAACGGGGCGTCATTACCGTTCTTAACACCCTGCTTGCCCTGCCCACAGTGGTAATCGGCCTGTTTGTCTACGCACTGCTGTCGAGGCAGGGCGCCCTGGGGTCTCTGGGACTGCTCTATACCCCTGCCGCCATTGTTACCGGTCAGGTGATACTGATCCTGCCCTGGGTCGCCGCTTTCACCGTAAGCGCGGTCAGTCGCATCGATGAGCGTTACCGGCGCACGGCAATGACGTTGGGCGCAGGCCCCTTTCAAACCGCCTTTGCGATTTTACGGGAAGCCCGCTTCGGGATCATAGGAGCCGTCATCGCCGCATTCGGCCGCGTTATCGCCGAAATCGGCATCGCCATGATGCTGGGCGGCAATATCAAAGGGTTTACGCGGACCATGACCACGGCCATGGCCCTGGAGCACAACAAAGGCGAATTCGTCCTTGCCGTTGCTTTGGGAATTATTCTTCTCGCAGTCAGCCTGGCCATGAACATCCTGTTGCAGCTTGCCCAGGGCCGGTATGGAGAAGATCGATGACGCTTTATGATCTCACCCTCGTCCAGGTGCAATTTGGCGCGCTCAGGGCCCTGGATATTGACCGCCTGAGCCTGCCGGAAAATAGCGCCTGCGCCCTTTTGGGGCCGAACGGCTCCGGCAAGACAACGCTTTTGCATGTCCTGGCCCTGCTGAGGCCACCCACCAGAGGGGCGGTAAGCTTTATGGGAGAGCCGGTTTCCTGGCGGGAAAAAACCCTGCTGCCCCTGCGCAGGAAAGTGGTCCTGGTAGACCAGCATCCCATCATGTTTTCCACGACAGTGATCAAAAATGTATCGTACGGCCCTAAAATGCGCGGCGAATCGCGATCCTTTCAAAAGAGAATCGCCCTGGAATGCCTCGATCGCGTGGGGATGAAAGAGTATGCCGACCGCCCGGCCCACCGGCTTTCGGGCGGGGAAACCCAGCGGGTGGCCATTGCCAGGGCTTTGGCCTGCGGGCCCAGGGTACTTCTGCTGGACGAACCTACAGCCGGCGTGGATATAGAAAACCAGTCCGTGGTGGAAAAAATCATTTTCGACCTTTGCAGCGAAAAAAACATGTCGATCCTCTTTTCCACCCACAACCCGATCCAGGCGGAGCGGCTGGCCCGCAGTAAAATTTATTTAAGCGCAGGGCGCCTGGCTGCGCCGGCTGCGGAAAACCGTTTTCCCGCCAGGGTTTTGCAACAAAACGGCCTCCTTGCGTTGATAGACAACAGGGAAATTCACACTGGACCTCCCCCTGAAATCTTTTCCACCGGATCTTTCGTATCGATCGACCCCGAAAAAATCCGGGTTTATGCCAATGCCCGCGGCAACTCCGGCCCTCGGAACGGATGGCTGGCGGCGAAAGTCCTCCAAATAAGCGCTGAAACCGACCGCATACGGGTTGTTCTTGATGCCGGGAAAGCGGGCGGGACCCTTTTGACCGCCCTTCTGAAAGCCGGTGATGTCCGGCAAAACCGCATTGTCCCGGGCGATTCGGTTCAAATCACCCTTGATCCGGACGCGTTGCGGATTGAAAAACCGCCCGCCTGAAAAGCGCTATCCATTCGACTGTACCTGTTCACCGGGAATTGCATGTTTTATACCTTCACTTGCAAAAGCATTCCAAAAACAGTATTTTTTCAACCTTGAAGGACTCGTAAAAAGCAATCTTATTCCACAACATCGGATTCATCCGAAGCAAAGGAGGTACGCATGAAAGAAATACACGCAAGGGCCCGCGATCGGATGAAGGGATATTGCAGGGTTTGCCCGGTATGCGACGGCCGCGTCTGTGCCGGCGAAGTGCCGGGAATGGGCGGATTGGGAACTGGATCGGCTTTTCAGGAAAACATCCGGGCACTATCCGAACTCAAGCTGCATATGCGCTGCCTGCACGGGGTGGAAGATCCGGACCTTTCCGTTTCGACCCTGGGCCTTGACCTGACCATGCCGGTGCTGGCAGCCCCCATCGGCGGCGTCTCCTTTAACATGGGCGGAAAAATGCCGGAGGAAGAGTATATCCTGTCCAAGCTGACCGCCTGCGCTGAGGCCGGGACCGTAGGCTGCACAGGCGACGGCGTTCCGGATTTCATCCACGAAAGCGGCTTTGCCGCGATCAAGGAACTGGGAGGTCGCGGCATACCGTTTATCAAGCCGTGGGCCGAAGATGAGTTGTTTGCAAAATTGGAAAAAGCACTGGCCACCGGGGCCACGGTCGTGGGTATGGACGTGGATGCCGCCGGCCTGGTCACGCTTCGCAAGATGGGGCGTCCAGTTTCTCCAAAGCCCCCGGCTGCCCTGGCCGAGGTAATCCGCCAAACGCCCGCCCGTTTCGTGGTCAAGGGGATCATGACCGCAATCGAGGCAAAAATGTGCGTGGATGCAGGAGCCGCAGGGATTGTTGTGTCAAACCACGGGGGCCGGGTTCTGGACGGCGCTCCGGGAACGGCAAGGGTACTGGGGAATATCGTCCGGGCGGTTCGCGGGCAGATTGCTGTTTTTGTCGACGGCGGCGTGCGCTCCGGCGGAGACGTGCTGCGAATGCTGGCTTTAGGCGCGGACGCCGTGCTTATCGGCCGGCCGTTTGCCACCGCTGTATTGGGCGGCGGCCGCGAAGGTGCGGCCCGGTACCTGGAAAAGATCCGGCAGGAGCTGATCCAGAGCATGGTACTTACCGGCACGGCTTCGGTCCGGCACGTGGATTCTACCATTATTCATATTCCACAGCATCACGGCATTGCCGTAGAATGAACCGGTTGATTCTCACCCGAATTGTCCTGATCGCTTTCTGCAGAATATCGCCGGGGCAGAATACATAGGAAACGCCAGGTAGTCCCTTTATAAACATGAAAACATTCTCAACCCAGACAAGGTCATAGGGGGATAAAAATGGCCGATCTCCGCGAGCTGTCCAGACTGCTTCAGGAACTCGATGAACAGATGATCACATGCATGCGCTGCGGCATGTGCCAGGCGGTCTGCCCGCTTTATGCGGAAACCGGGAAGGAAACCGATGTCGCCCGGGGAAAAATCGTCCTTTTGGAACGCCTCTCCCAGAACCTCCTGAAAGACCCCAAAGGGGTGAAACAGCGACTGGAAAACTGCCTGCTCTGCGGCTCCTGCGCCGCGGCCTGTCCCAGCGGGGTCAAGGTCCTGGACCTGTTTCTCAAGGCGCGGGCCATTATCAACGGATACCTGGGGCTCCCGCCCGCCAAAAAAGCAATGTTCCGGCTGTTATTGACGCGTCCGGCCCTGTTTAACCAGCTGCTTTTTGCAGCCTCAAAACTCCAGGGGATTTTCACGCGGCAGGCCAGCGATTTTCTGGGTTCCTCCTGCGCCCGGATTGAATCCGGGCCGTTGAAGGACAGGCACTTCATGCCCCTGGCCAGAACCCCCTGGCACAAGCAGGTGCCGGAAATAAACGAACCGGCCGGATCCGACGAAGTCAAGGTCGCCTTTTTCCCCGGATGCCTTGTGGACAAGGTATTTCCGGATGTAGCCGGAAGCGTATGCAAAAGCCTCCGGCATCACCAAATAAAAATCTACATGCCGGCCACGCAGTCCTGCTGCGGCATTCCGGCGCTTTCCGCAGGCGACACCGGGAGTTTTGTGCAGCTGGTCCGTCAAAATCTTGCGCTGTTTTCCGGGGCGGAATACCAATTTCTGGTCACGCCCTGCGCCACCTGCACGGCAACCATAAAAAAAATCTGGCCCATGATGGCGGAATACTTCCCGCCGCAGGAACAGGAAAAAATACATCGGATTGCCGCCAGGACCATGGACATTACCCAGTTTCTGGCGGAAAACGTCCCCCTTCCACCCCAAACCCAAAGCGTTGGGGGTGGCACCGTGATTACCTATCACGACCCGTGCCACCTGAAAAAATCCCTGAATGTTCACACGCAACCCAGGGCCCTTATCCGGTCAAATCCGGACTATGCCTTCGTGGAAATGGATGAAGCGGATCGCTGCTGCGGCATGGGGGGCAGTTTCGGGCTGCAGCACTATGATTTGTCGAAAAAGGTGGGAGACAGAAAGTTGCACAACATTATTCAAAGCAAGGCGGTGGTGGTGAGCACCGCCTGTCCCGCGTGCATGCTGCAGATCATTGACATGTTGTCCAAGAGCAATTCGCAGATTCAGGTGATGCATGCAGTGCAGATCTATGCACAGAACCTGCCGTCAAAATGACGCAAAAGAAAATAAATGGACATGCGCAGCCATCGGCCGAAATCCATTAAAACACTTGCATTTTATGGGTTTGCAAGCCTTAAAATAGAAATTGGTCATCCATTTCAATGACAATCGCCGATCGCCTGCAAACAAAAAGAAAAGACTATCAAGATGACGGCAGACATCGTCAATACGTTGAAAAGCAATGCTCTGGAATTTTTTCCGGCTACCCGGTTCTTTTTGCCTATGCCCATGGAAGCATGGTCGCCGGCACCGCCCACCGCTACAGCGATCTTGATCTTGAGACGACCATGCCGTTCATCGGATTGCAGAGACAGATATCAAAGACATGGTTCAGTTCAAGACGGCCATCTTGCATCGGTTTTCTGACAAGACCTCATAAGGCAAACAGGCAGTTTGTCCATGAAGAATATTCTTGGAAGAATATTCTTCATGGGAAGAAGAGAAAAAACAGAGAGCAAAACAAGAGATACAGTAGTTCCTTACCTTTGTAATTCTTTTTCATCCGAGATGCCAAGGCGCTCCTTGATGATAAGCGATCCCAAAGCGACCCGGACAGACATGGCCGGCGCTCCCATGCCTGTGCCGGCAAGCGTTTGGGCATAGAGTTCTTCGAACTCATGCCTTGAATCTGGTAGTCCTGTCCGGACCGAAATTCGCATTACTGGAGGGGGTATTGCATGGGCGAACAAAGCGCAGTACAAACAGGGGAAAAGTCCCGGTTGGATCCGGGGCTTTTCCCCTGCTTCAAACGCTCCCCGGTTTATCAATATTGCATCTCGCATGGTCGTATTAATGCATGTGTTCGCCGCAAGGGAAATTGTGCCCCCGGATTACTAAAGTTTACGACGACGCCGGCATTCGTCCAGGGCCTTGAATCAATCCCAGGGCGGCCATAATAATCAACGCCCCGCCCCCCATCGTGGACCATCCAAGCGGCTCGGAAAACAAAACATATCCAAATATCGCACCAAAGATCACCTCCAGCATACTGATGCTTCCCACTTTGGCCGAGGCAATGTAACCCAGCGCCTTATTGGTGGCGATATGCGCCAGGACGGCAAACAAGCCAATGGCTAACAGCCAGGCCAATCCCGGCAATGGAATGGAAAATCCGACGTTGGGGTGGAACAGGGGAACAAGGCTGACCAGCATGCCCATAACACTGATATAAAATATGGGCGTCAACGAACTGTTCACGCCGCTTACCCGCCGGACCAGGGTCATTGTCAAACCCATGCACGCAGAGGCAGCCAGTGCGGCTATGTGCCCGGTATCCAGGCCCAGGGTGCCGTATTGCCCGGACCAGAGTGTAAGGGCGGTCCCGATAAAAGCCAGGACGATACATGCCCAGTTCCAGAGTGAATTGCTGTCCGAGGTCAACCAAGGGGATATCAGGGCCGCCACTACCGGATATGTGTAGAACAAAATCAGGGCCTGAAACAGGGGGATCCGCAGCAGCGCCAGGGTCAGGCACAAAATGCCTGCAGTTCCGGTAAGGCTCAGAAGTATGAGGGTCCTTCTGTTACGGCCCGCCAGGCGAACCCCGGTGCTCCTGGCCAGCAGAAGCAGAAAAATCGTCCCAAACAGGCTGCGGCCGAACATCATGTGCCAAATGGTCAGGTAGGGATCGGAAAAACGTATAACGACATTCAGGCAGGAAAACAGAAAAGCCGCCAGAACAGCCAGCGCCGCACCGTAAAAGATGGACGAAGCAGCCGGCAGGGAATTGTGGGCAGATACAGTCTTCAATATGTTTGAGGCTCCTCACTGTCGCCGCTGTCAAGCTCGTGCAGGCTTCAATGCCCTATAAATCCCATTATCGTCCCATGGCCAGATTGGGGAGAAATAAGGCGATGTTGGGAAAGGCGATCAAGAGCACAGTTGCCAGGATGAGTATTAGCAGAAAAGGCAGTGAATGGCCAATAACTTCTATATAAGGGCGCCGGAATATCAGCTGGGCCGTGAATATGTCGCAGCCAAATGGCGGAGTGGCTGAACCGATGGCCGCCTGCAGGGTGACCAGGGTACCGAGTAATATCGGGTCTACTCCGGCACTGACCACATAGGGCTGAAAAACCGGACTAAGAATAAATATGGCTACTATGGGGTCAACAAACATACAGGACACAAAATAGGCGACCACCACAATCAGCATCACCCTGAGCACGGTCGGATCGGCGCCAAAAAGGGGCGGCAGGATTTGCTGGGGGATCTGCATGAATCCGATCATCCATGAAAAAGCCTGGCCTGCACCCACCAGTATAAAAACCACCCCGGTGATCACTCCGGTCTGCAGGAAAGAATCAACAACCCTTGGAAGCGTCAGGCTGCGATATACTATGAGTTCAAGAATCAGGGAGTAAAAGACGGCTGCCGCCGCGGCTTCGGTGGGGCTGAAAATCCCGGTATATATCCCCCCTACAATAATCACCGGGAAGCCCATAACCGGCAGGCCATTTTTGACAGCGGTTAATCTTTCCGGCCAGCTGGCCCTGGGGAGCTGACCCACTTTTTTTATCTTGGAATAGAAGTAGCAATAAATAGAGAACATCATCAGGATCATAAGTCCGGGCAGGATTCCGGACAGAAAAAGCATGCCGATGGAGGTGCTCGTTGCCACCCCATAGACAATAAAACCGATGCTTGGGGGAATCAAAAACGCGATATCGCTTGAATTTATGATCAGCCCCAGCGTGAAAGAGCTTTTATAGCCAGCCTCCAGGAGCATGGGACGCATGGTCCCACCGATAGCGGCCACTGTGGCCTGGGTGGATCCGGAGACAGCCCCGAAAAGAGTGCAGCTGACATTGGTGGTGATGGGCAGCCCCCCGGGGAGATGGCCCACAAAGGCCTTAATCATCCGGATCAAGTGTCCTGCAGATTGTCCGGAGGTGATGATGCTGGCCGACAGGATGAACATGGGTACGCAGACCAGGGCCGGCGGGGCAATCCCAGTGATCACCTGCTGAACCATGGTGACCATAAGCTTGGGCGCCAAGTCGGGCATGTAAATGTATATATAGAGCATTAAAGAGCCCAGTAGAGTGACCATGAACGGAAAGCCAAACAGGAGCATGAAGGTCAGGCTGATACCGAATAGTTTCATAGCTGGACTCCTCCTATCTCCTCATCTTCATATTCGCTCTGTTGATCAGGGGACTGCCAGACATCCTTTTCAGTGAGATTCTTGATTACAGTTCGAATATACTGAATACAGGCAAGACCGAATCCTATAGGGACAATAATGTAGAATGTCCATTGCGGGGCCCTCAGAGCCGGGGTGACATGACTTCTCGACATTGCGTTAAGTAGGTATTCAAGGGAAAACCAGGCCATTACGCCCATGACAAAGGCGCTGACCAGGCAGATAATAATAATAAAGACTTTTTCCATCCTTACTGGCATGGCATCCAGAAATGCCCCCATCCTGATGTGCCGCGCTTTTCTGACGCCGTAACTGACCCCTGTGAACGAGGTCAGCATGACCAGAAATACGGAAATCTCCTCGGCAAAATAGATACTCTGGAAAAAAGTCCTGGCAAAGACATTGGTAATGAGCAAAACAGCCAGGGAGGCCACACACAAAACAAGAATCGATACCTCCACGGCATTGATAACAATGCCTATATTTCTGTTCAGGCGTTGAAAAAAGGTCGAGCGTTGCTTGTCGATCATATCTTGACTCATGTCTCGTCCCTTTTGTTTTTTAGACCCCGGGGCCGCTGCAGCAGGATTGCTGCAGCGGTGCTTGGGTTTTTATTCTATATTCAGGGCTTTTTTCGCATCGGCAATGTCTTTAAGCATTGCTTCCAGGATCTCTTCCGATCCTTCACCGCCGATTTTTTTGAACATGGGATACACGGTTTCAGCTGCCGCCTTGAATTCGGAAATAGCTTCGTCATCAAGATAGTTGAACTCAAGGTCCGGCTTGTCTTTTTTCATTTTCTTCATGTCGCTGGCATTTCTTTCCGTGATCCACTCTCCGGCAGGGAGAATGGCATTCTGCCAGTAATCCAGCATTTCCTGTTGGGCTTCTTCAGTCAGACTCTCAAAGAACTCTAGATTTACCGCGGGGATTCCTATGAAGGGCTCGTTGTTGAGTTGTGTACAATAGTCCTGGACTTCATAGAATTTCATACTGTAAATGGCGAACAGTGGATTGACCTGGCCATCGATCAGGCCCATCTGCAGCCCGCTATAAACTTCCCCGTAATCCATGGGAGTTGGGACCGCTCCGTATGCCTTGTAGTCTTCAACCAGGAGCTTTGAGGACATGACCCTGATTTTAAGGCCTTTCATATCCTCTATTGATTCAATTTTTTTGTCAGAACTCAGCCACTGCCATCCCTCAAACATTACAGACAGAGGTACCAGACCCTTTTCCCGGAAAGCTTTATCCAGCAGTGGATAAAATTCCCCGTTTTCCATCATCCAGTCCAGAACCTCGGGGACTTTTTCCGTGGGGAAAATATAGTTTAAGGCCAACACCTGTGCCTGCGGCACAAATGAGCTGATCCATGCGTAATCGGAGAAAACAAATTCCACGACCCCCATTTGGGCCAGCTCGTTGATATCCCCCAGGGTGCCAAGGCTTCCATAGGGATATACCTCTATTTGGATCTTACCGTCAGACCATTCCCGCATGTGGTCTGCAAAGTTGTGGGCCCAGACTGTCATGAAGTCGCCCTCGATCTCTTCCGAGGCCAGCTTGGCCATGACCGGGGGGCCGGTGTATTCTGCTGCACCGGCAAACGATGAATTCGTCAACAAAAATACAGCAATTACAAAGGCAAGCATTATTTTTTTCATTGGGACACTCCTTATTTTTGGAAGTTGTACAGAACGTTTTTTCCGTTCTGAAAAGACGCGCATTCTTATTTCATGAATCACCTCCTTTACGGTTGTTCTGTTTGTATTTCAGAGAATTCGGAAGCGTATTTAAAAAATTCAAAAACGGCGGAGATGAATATCTCAACTCCCAGAGGCAGAACGTCCTCGTCGATAAGAAAGCAAGGATTGTGATGCGGAATGTCGGTTCCTTTTTCCGGGTTGCCGCAGCCCAGAAAAAGAAAGGCTGAAGGTACCCTGGCGCTGAATTCAGAGAAATCTTCGCTGGCAATCGTCTGCATGGTGGTGATACAGCCTTCATGATCAAGGACGTTGCTGACTGCCAGGCTTGCGATGCTTGTCATTCCGGGGTCATTGACCAGAGGGATGTTTTCCCGGACCAGATTGATTTCACAGGAACAACGGTGTGTGTCGCAGACGCTTTGAACAATTCGTTGAAATCGCTGCGTCGGGTGGTCAGGACAGTCCGGACCCGGGTACAGATAGCGGATCGATCCTTCCAGGCAGAGCTCTTCAGGGATAATATTGCTTTTGGTCCCGCCTTCAATCTTGCCGAACATGATAGTGGTTGGAAGGAAGCTGCTGATTTCGCGGGTTTGAATGGTTTGAACGGCCATAATGACATGAGCGGCAGCAATTACAGGATCGATTGCTTCTTCCGGAAAACCGGTGTGGCCTCCTATGCCTCTGATCACCAGCTTGAAGACATCGAGCCCGCCCATCACAGGTCCGGGGGTAACCGCCACAGTTCGCGAGGGCAGCTGGCTCCAGATATGGATCCCCAAAGCTCCGTCAACGGTCGGGTTTTCCAGAACCCCGGCCCGAATCATATCCTGGGCGCCGTTTATTTCCTCGTTGGGCTGAAAAACGAGCTTGACCGTTCCCTGGATACGCGATTTCTGTTCCACGAGGATCTTCGCAGCCACCAGGAGCATTGCCATGTGAGCGTCATGGCCGCAGGCGTGCATCACCCCTTCGATGCTCGAGATACACTCCCCATCGGTTGTTTCACATATGGGCAGCGCATCCATGTCTGCCCTGAGCATGAAGACGGGTCTTTCAGACTGTCCCTCAATGACAGCGACCACACCGGTCCCTGCAATCCTGCTAGTTTCCAGGCCTATATCCTGGAGATACTGCTCGATCACCGAAGCGGTGCGGAATTCCTGGCAGCCAAGTTCCGGATGAGTGTGGAAATCCCGCCGCAGAGCGACAATCTCGTCTTTGAGTTCGGCTATTCTGGGTCTGATCGTATCCATAACACCATCATCTTATCTTATGGTATCCGTAAAGGGTTTTCTGGCCAGCGACGAGGCCACATGATCGATCATGCTCAAATAGTCGAACACAGGCAGCCCGGTCGCCTCCTGAACAGCCGCTGCGTAAGGCGGGAGCATGCTGCATTCCAAAAGTATGGCCCCGATATTGGGGTGCTGTTTTTGAATATTCAAGGCGGCCAGGACGACTTCCGAGCGAACGGCATCGCTGTCCAGGATGCCGATGTCATCAATGGCCGCTTTTTTGAAGTGGACTGTGTTTTCCAGTCCTGCGATGACGATCTGATCCTGATTTTTAATGTCTATGGCACTGAGCACGTCGCTGCTCAAGGATCGGGAGTTTGCGGTCAATATGGCGATGGCTGCCTTGGGGTTGATAATGGAGGTGATAAAAGGGATTTGCAGCAGGCTGCTTAGAAATACAGGGATGCTGACCGCTTCTTGGATTTCTTTTTGAAAAATGGCCATGAATCCGCAGTCTCCGGTAATAGCCCTCACCCCTTCTCGCTCCAGCTCCTGTGCTCCGGCAATCATGCCCTTGATATAGCTGCGATCATGGGCAAAGATCCGATGCGGGGTCAGACCGTCGATGCGTTTGAAACGTACAGGATATTGGTAACTGGTGGCATTGCCCACATCCCCCTGAATAAAAGGGGTGTTCGTGTCCAGTAGGAGGATACCGATGAGTTCTCCGTACGAAGTTTGTCCTCTGTTGGCTTTGAAGATCATGGCTTCTCCACCTTGTAAATCAACTGTCCTTATTAAAGTGACCGCTTTACATCGACAGCTATTTGATTACAAAAAGCTGGCGCGGAAAACGGGCAAAGGTTTCGCAACCGCTTTCAGTCACCTGAAAGGACTCGCTGCATTCAAATCCGAAGTCCTCCATCCACATGCCTAAAATCATGTGAAAGGTCATATCCGGTTTGAGAACGGAGGTGTCCCCGGGGCGCAGGCTCATAGTGTGCTCTCCCCAGTCCGGGGGATAGTTGAGCCCCATGGAGTAACCGATCCTGGATTCCTTTTCCATGCCGAATCGGGCGATATGTTTTCGCCAGACCCCTTCAATGTCTTCGCATTTCATCCCGGGCCTGATGGCATCCAGCGTCAGATTCAAGCCCTCCACGGTTCGCTGGGCCAGGTCCTGCAGCTTTTGGGGTGGATTGCTGCCCACATAGGCTGTTCTGGCTATCGGACAGTGGTAGCGGTGGCGGCACCCGGCCAGTTCCAGGTTGACTGCCTGGTCCTTTTGGTAGGGTTCATCCGTCCAGGTCAGATGGGGGGCCGAGGTCTTTTCTCCGGTGGGCATCATGGGCACGATCGCCGGATAGTCCCCACCGAACTCGGGCAGGCCCCGCATCTGTGCCCGGTAGACTTCAGCCACGGCGTCGCACTCCCGGATTTCGGGCCGGATATTGTCTATGGCCGTCTGCATGACTTTTTCCGCAATCCGTCCAGCCTGCTTCATATAGGCGATCTCCCGCTCGGACTTGATGCTGCGCACCCAATTGACCAGCAGGGTGCAGTCCAGAGGGGTTGTTTCCGGCAGCACTGTCAGCAGTTCTTCCAGCCAACGGACAGTGAAATAGTAGGCGTCTTTTTCAACGCCTATTCGTTTGGTATGCAGTTTATGATCCCGCAGGAAGTGCCCCACAAAACGCATGGGGTGATCGTTTTCCACCTGAACCAGCTTGTCCGGGTAGCCGATGATATGCTCCGCATCCATCCACACCGTGTGTCTGGCCCCATTGGCATCCATACCCCGGCCGATCCAGAATGGCTGATCGTGTTCCAGGCTGAGGAGAACCACCTGCGGGGTGTAAAAGGACCAGCCATCGTACCCGGTCAGGTAGTTCATATTGGCAGGATCAGATACCAGGATGACATCCATACCCTGCTTTTGCATCGACGTCCTTGCGGCCTGGACCCGTTGGACATATTCGCTTTGGGGGAAAATGGACATAAGCCCTCGCTTGATTTTTTTGTTTATATCCATCCCCGAAGCGCCATGGCTCTTTCCAGCTTTTTCAAAGCATGAATCCATGCCCCGAAACGGATGGATTGGGTGTTGAATTCCCGGGCCCGGTCTCTGGACTGCGTATAGGCGGCGAGAATCCGCTTGCGCAGGGTATTGTTGACCCGGTCCAGATCCCAGTATTCATCGGAAAGCCCCTGGGACCGTTCAAAATGGCAAACCGTTGCGCCGCCACTGTTGGCAACCACATCCGGGATCACAATAATTTGGTTGTCCATCAGGATGCGATCCGCCTCAGTGGTTACCGGTCCGTTGGCCCCTTCCACGATGAGCCTGGCCTTGATGTTCGCGGCGTTATCGGCATGGATCACATCGTGTACCGCAGCCGGAATCAGGATATCCACTTCAGCCTCCAGGACCTGGTCGTTGCTCAGTGTCGTAGCTCCGGGAAAGTCGGCCACACTGCCTGTCTTTTGGACATGATCTTTGAGGGCCGGTATGTTCAGGCCTTTTTCCTCAAAGATCCCGCCATAGACATCGCTGACGGCAATCACACGGCATCCGGTTTCATAAAGGAGAGACGCCAGTTCTGATCCCACCTGACCAAAACCCTGCACGGCAGCTGCCGCGTTATTGATTTCCAGTCCCATGTCCCGGGCTGCAGCCTGCAAAACCAGAAACACCCCGAGGCCCGTGGCCGCCTCGCCGCCCAGAGAGCCGCCCAGAATGGCCGGCTTGTCATTTATGGCTGCCGGGCAGTGGGCGCCGGTGATCTGTTCATATTCATCCAGCATCCACGACATTACCTGTTCGCCGGTACCTATGTCCGCACCAGGGACATCCACCCATGGGCCCTTGGGTTCCAGATTCCGCACAAAGGCCCGGATCAGACACTCCTTGTCCCGTTCGGTCAGGGTTCTCAGGTCGGCTTGGATTCCGCCCTTGGCCCCTCCGGCCGGAATATCCGCCACACAGTGCTTGATGGTCATAAAAATACCCAGGGCCTTAATCTCTTCCAAGGTCAACTCCGGCCGGATGCGGGTTCCGTCCCGGAAAGGACCCATGGCGTCGCAATAATGCACCCGGTAAGCCTGAAAGACCTCAAAAGATCCATTATCCAGTTTTAGGGGTATGCGAAAGGCATTGATCCGCTTGGGAGCCTGCAGTATCTGCAGAGCCCGGGGGTTGATTTTTCCCAGGCGCCCTGCCTCATTCAGAGTGTCAATGGCCACATCAAATACGGTTTTAGAAGAAGACATAATCTGTCCTTTTTTTTTAATTCCGGTGTGTTCCGGCCTGGGTCACCCGTTAGTCGACCACGGGCAGGACCAGGTCTTTGGCGCCCCTGGCGGAGGTCTTCAACTGGGGGGCGTGTCTAGTCATGAGTTCTTGGATGACCTGGGCCATCTTCACTTTTTCCCGAATCAGTTCCTGGTGGAAAGATTCAAAAGCCCAGGGTTTGTAAATGTCCGCCTCCGAGGTGCCGGGCTCGATCTTAAAGTAAACAGGGGCGGCCACCCTGGCGATTTCAGGCGCTTCATAGGCCCGGTACATGCCGCCAAAAGCATCGACGATGATCACGTATACATCCAGGGGCATATCCACTGCTTTGCGAATGGAGGAAAGGATGGGCAGAGATACATCGGACAGCGGGTTCATGGAGTTGGCCCCCAACGATTGAACGAGTTTGGCGCCGGCTGCACTGCACTGCCCGCCGAAGACCGAGTATTTAAAGACGGTCTCCGAAGGGATCAACCCTTCTGCACGCATTTTGTTCACAATATTTAAGACCCCTTCATCATAGACAAGAAAACCGCGGATTCCGGCCTCAATATTGCGCATCATGTCTGCGATATGATAAGATACATTGTCTGACCCACGCAGGCGCATACCCTGCATGACCCCTTCGTGGGTGGCCGCCTCCTTGGAGCCCGGATCCCATGCCTTTCGGTGCCCGACGACCATAACCACTTCGATCTGTTCATCCCTGGCCATTTTGGCCATGGCCTTGAGTTCATTAAAATCGCAGTAGGTAGAGCCCCCTACTGTGGCCACCACCCGGTGTACAGTAACATTCCGCTTTTTGGCCTCTTCTATCATCGCTTCCATGGTGGATGCCCGTTCCACACCGGCAATTTCGATTCTCCAGTGGGCCCCGTCCGCAAATGACTTTGGGGAGTCCACCAGATCATATCCGTCTCGGCCGGGGATGCCCATTTTCTCCATGAAGTTGCGGATTGTTTTAAGCGTCTCGCTCATGTCCATTCTCCTTCTAATTATGCATTAAAGCCTATTTGTTCAACAGTTGCCGTAGCTTGTCCAACTCGCCGTCTACCATTTTGTAGGTATGTTCCTCTGCCGGGAAGGATTTGTTCCTGACCTCAGCAAAATAGGTCTCAAAGGCCTTGGTGCTTTTATCGGCAAGGTTTTCGTACTTTTTGACAAATTTGGGGGTAAAGGCCTGAAACTGGCCCAAAACATCGCTGCAGATCATGAGCTGCCCGTCGGCTTCCACTCCTGCACCTATGGAGTAAACCGGAATGCGCAAGGTGTCACGGATGATTTTGCACACCTCAGGAGGGACCGCTTCCACCAGCAAAGCAAAAGCCCCTGCATTCTCAATGGCCCGGGCATCTTCAATAACGTTCCTGGCTGTATCTGCGGTGCGGCCCTGGGCTTTGAATCCTCCCAGTTGGCCGGTGCTCTGGGGCGTAAGTCCTATGTGGCCCATGACCAGCATACCGCCGTCGGCAATGGCCCTGATCTGTTCGCATACGCGGTGGCCGCCCTCCAGCTTAATGGCATCCATCCCTGCTTCTTTGTGAAAGCGGCCCGCATTGTACACAGCCTCGCTTACACTGACCTGGTAGGACAAAAAAGGCATGTCTCCGATGATAAAGGTGTTGGGCGCTCCGCGACGCACAGCCTCGCAGTGGACTATACACTGCTCCATAGTCACTGGAACGGTTCCGGAATATCCATAAACGCACATACCCAGCGAATCCCCGACCAGAATCATATCCGTCCCTGCGGCCTCTGCAAACTGGGCATTGGGGAAGTCATAGGCGGTGATCCAGGCAACCGGTTTCCCTTCGGTCTTCATTTTCTGCAAGTCAATGCGTGATAATTTCTTTTTGTTCATATGCAGACTCCTTACTCGTTTGATTGTTATTGGCCCACCTG
>JAABUA010000059.1 GCA_011389515.1 Desulfobacteraceae bacterium | reverse complement strand
GTGGCATGGGGGGCTCCTCGCTGCCCCCTGAGGACTGGCTGTCTGCGAAAACCGTGGAAGGTGCCAGTTTTTCGCCTATCCAGTCGATGCCGGCGTTCAGCCAGCCGGCTGCCATAATCTTCGGATTGGACAGAGAAACCTGCATGTCGTAAGCAAAAGAAAGGGAAACATTTTCGGCCCTGGCTTTTACCCAGTATCCGCCGTATGGCTCCAGCTGGAAGCTGCTTGATTCGTGTGCCGTGTAGCTATCCGTGCCATTGTTCTCCCATTCCCATATTCGTTTGTCCATATACGGGTTGTCTTCGGAAAGCTGTCGTATGGGCATGGGTCCGTAGAGGATATCGCCTTTCTCGTCATGCACCACTATTTCCACATTCCCCCAGTAGTAGGTGGCATCATTGGGAACGGCGATCATTGACCAGCCGTTTTTAGCGGAAGCATTATATTCCAGCGGAATAAAGACGTCTGACGCGGTTGTCACGGGAACGCCTTCAACGGAAAGATCCATACCCGTTCTGGCAAGTACCCAGTATGCTTTTCCGGGAACCACTTCAAAGTCTGCATACTCCCTGTATCCTCCTTCCCCGTTGAGCTCGGGATCATACACTGCGATACGGTAGTCTCCGAAGCTGTAATCCGTTTCCATCGATGGGGAAAAGGCCTTTTTCGGGCATGAATCGGGAGTCCATTGTACGAAAGAGATCATTTTGAATTCATTTCTCGATTGGCCGGGTGCAATGTCTAACGCCTTGTCCTTTTCCGTTTTTTCTCCTACAATAAAATATTTTTCATCAGACCATGAAAGCAGCCCGCTTTCGGCATCCTGAACGCCCACTCGCCAGGCATATTTCAGACCGCTTTCAAGTGACGCTTCTGCCTCGTGATAAGCGAGATCCAGTTCGGAAGTGACATCATAAAGGGGCTTCTTCTGGTCAACCCGCCGGATCTGCCAGCGGGACTTGGCGTGGACATTTCCCGCCGGATGGGAGTACACATCGGTTTCAAGGCGAATCTTTTTCCCGGAGGCAAATTCCTTGTGGTTTTCAGGCCCGAGAAGAACTGGTTTTTGAGGAGGGAGCTTTTTCGGGTCGACCGGCGTATGATTGCTCGGAGAGCCGGATTGTTTTTTAGACGAGTTGTCTTTATTGGAAGGATCAGGCACTTTGTAGGAAATCTCCCGGGAGTAATCGCTTTCACTGCCTGACCCATCGATGCTTGTGGCGGAAAACAGGTACTCTTTCCCCGGTTCCAGATTCGGAATGACGATTTGCTTCTGATTCGCGGATTTGATAACTTTGACGGGGGATACCTTGTAGTTGGTTCCGGGCAATCCGTAATAAATATTATAGCCCGCAACGGATTTGCCGCCGGGCTTGTCCCATGCGAGGGTTACGGATGCTGCAAAAGCGGCGGGTGAAAAAAGAAGAATCACTGTCAGAGCATAAAAAAATGTACGTATTGGGTGATTGCCGGATTTCATCAATGACATTTACTCCTCCATCATGTTTTATGCCTTGCGATTACCCCTCTTGGGGGCGTTTCTACCGCCCGGCAAGCCCGCTGCCTGTTCATTGGCTTTCAATGCTTTCAGGCCGGTGCTTTTGCGAACCATCCTTTCGGATGGTGTGCCTTTATCAAACGGTTTATTTAAAGGCGTTTCTAAAAAAAACGGTTTTTACCTAACGGTTGTCGTATAGGGTCTTTGCAAGATAGATGCCATAAAAACGGCAAAGCGTATTTTATAATTATATATATTTATTTTAATAAGTTATAATCTGAAAGGAGCGGGATGGCAGATAGCTCCCGGCCGGATCATGTGCAAGGGGTATCGCCCGTTACGAGCCGGTAAACAGTGTTCGACGCGGTGGAACTGGGAAACGGGAGCAGGGGGAAAATAGCCGGGGAACGAATGAATTAAGTATACATACTGTATATTATTTTAGACTGTTTATGCAGTGCCTTGTCGTTGTCAGCCGCAGTCCGGCTTGATGTGCATTGCAAAAAGGTTGTCTCCGATATAAAAAGGGGGACAACAGGACCCGGGCATGACGATAAATGTGGGAATAGCAATTGGGAAGAGTTGTTTTTTTACGAATACAGGAGTCAGGCGTGAAGCTCTCAAGACAACAGAAAGCTTACCTATATGCATCAATCACGGTGCTCCTCTGGTCGACGGTGGCTTCCGCGTTCAAGCTTTCCCTGCGGCATATGGACCCGATGCAGTTGCTCTTATGGGCGGATATCGCATCGATTGTCTGCCTCGGTATAATTTTGTCGGTTTCCGGCAAGCTTCGCCTCTTATTGTCATATTCAAAAAAAGAGTTGGCTGCCGCAGCCGGTCTCGGCATCCTCAATCCTTTTTTGTACTACATCATCCTGTTTTCCGCCTATGATTTGTTACCGGCCCAGGTGGCGCAGCCTCTGAACTACACATGGGCGATCACCCTTGCCCTGCTGTCCGTTCCCCTTCTCCGGCACAAAATAGGAATCCGGGAATCAGCGGCAATCGTCATCAGTTATTGTGGTGTGATCCTTATCGCCACCCATGGCAGGCCATTTTCGCTGGAATTTTCCAGTGCATCAGGGGTGATTCTTGCGCTTGGCAGTACCGTGGTGTGGTCCCTCTATTGGATTTTCAACACCAGGGACAGGCATGATCCGGTAGCCGGGCTGTTTTTGAATTTCGTGTTCGCATTGCCTTTTATTTTCGTTTTCTGTGCCCTGTTTTCAAGCCCCTGGCCTGTGTCCACATACGGCTTGGCAGGAGCGTTCTACGTAGGCGTTTTTGAGATGGGCATCGCCTTTGTTTTATGGCTCAAGGCAATGAAACTTACCGAATCGACGATAAAAATCAGCACCCTGATCTTTTTTTCCCCGTTTCTTTCGCTGGTTTTCATCTCTCTTCTGGTAGGAGAGGCGATAATGATTTCAACGATCATCGGCCTTTTGCTTATCATCGCCGGGAATGTCCTTCAACAGGCCGGCACCAAATTGGGTTGACGGAATCGTTACGTTTCGCTATTAAAACATATTGCTATGAATCGGTACTGCAAGAACACATAAAACCCAAAGGAGAACAATATGAAAAAAATCCTGTTTATGCTTATTGGCGTAAGCCTCCTGTTCGCCGGACCCGTTTTTTCGAGTGATACGATAAAGATTGGTCTCATGTGCCCGCTTACCGGTTCATGGGCGAGCGAGGGTAAAGACATGCGGCAGATCGTGGAATTGTTGGCCGGGCAGGTAAACGAGGAAGGCGGACTGCTCGGAAAGCAGGTGGAAATTGTTGTTGCCGATGACGGCGGCGATCCCAGGACCGCGGCGCTGGCAGCACAGAGACTGGCTTCAAGAGGCATTGTCGGCGTCATTGGTACCTATGGTTCTTCGGTTACAGAGGCATCCCAGAATATTTATGCCGCCACGAACACCCTTCAGATTGCAAACGGGTCCACATCGGTGCGCCTGACGGAAAAAGGACTGCCCTATTTTTTCCGCACATGTCCCCGTGATGACGAGCAGGGGCGGGTCGCGGTCGAGGCAATGCTGGAAAAGGGGTATAAGCGAATCGCCATTCTCCATGATTCTACCACCTATGCAAGGGGGCTTGCAGACGAGGCGAGAACACTTCTGGCCGATGCGGATGCACAGGTCGTATTCTTCGACGCCCTGACACCCGGAGAGCAGGACTATACGACCATCCTGACCCAGATTCGGCGGGACGAGCCTGACGTGGTTTTCTTTACCGGATATTACCCGGAAGCAGGCATGCTGCTTCGGCAAAAAATGGAAATGGGGCTGAACGTGCCCTTTATCGGCGGCGATGCCAACAATAATCCCGATCTGGTCAAGATCGCCGGCAACCGTGCAGCAAAAGGATTCCGCTTTCTCTCTCCGCCGGTTCCCCAAGATCTGCCTTCTCCTGTAGCGCAGGATTTCCTGGCGGCATATATTGAAAAATACGGCCAGGCGCCGGGATCCATCTGGGCCGTTCTGGCGGGCGACGGCTTTCGGGTCCTCGCAAAAGCAATAGCAGAGACGGGAAGCACCGAAACCGCCACCCTTGCCGCTTATCTGAAAAATGATTTGCAGGCATTCCCCGGTCTGACCGGAATGATCAATTTTGATGAGAAGGGTGACCGTATTGGTGACGTCTACCGGGTATACGAGGTTGACGAAGAAGGGAATTTCATTTTGCAGATGTAAGACCTGAGATCCGCGATCAACGGTCGGATGCAGCCCCCGGAAGAGCGTGCGCCGGGGGCTGCTGTCATCAATGGGCGCCTTTACGGGTGCACAGGGAATTGAATCTTATCCGGAAAAGATAACACCTGATGGAGCTATTTTTTACCCAATTGACCAATGGACTTGCCGTAGGCGGAATCTATGCGCTTATCGCCCTTGGATACACCATGGTATACGGGGTTCTCAAACTCATTAATTTTGCCCATGGGGACCTGTTCACCATCGGCGCCTATTTGGGGTTGACGCTGCTTGCATCCCTGGGGTTGACCGGCTACGTGGGGACGGCAGGTGGTCTGCTTTTTCTTGCGTTGATGGTCATGGGGCTGGTCGGGATCATCGGTATCCTGCTCGACAGGGCGGCCTACAAGCCCCTTCGCAACTCCCCGAGACTTTCCGCAGTGGTTTCGGCGCTGGGTGCATCGATCGTTTTTTCCAATACCATTATGCTCGTTTACGGACCCAGTCCGAAGGTCTATCCGCAGGGGCTTTTACCGACGCATGTGTTTTATTTGTTCGGGCTGCCTGTCCCCATCATGCGCATTATCATTCTTGCCACTTCTCTTTTTCTGATGATCGGTCTTTACGTATTTATCCAGAAGACCAGAACGGGCACCGCCATAAGGGCAGCGGCAATCGACCAGGGTGCCGCGCGCCTTATGGGCATCAACGTGGATCGTGTTATCATGCTGGTTTTTTTCATCGGTCCCGCGCTGGGAGGGGCTGCCGGATTGATGGTCGGCCTTCATTACGGGCAGATCAACTTCACCATGGGATGGATATACGGGCTTAAAGCGTTTACAGCGGCCATCCTGGGCGGTATCGGCAATATCCCGGGCGCCATGGTCGGGGGATTGCTTTTGGGCGTGATCGAATCCATGGGCGCCGCATATATATCCAATGCCTGGAAGGATGCCATTGCCTTTTTCGTTCTGATACTGATCCTTATCGTCCGTCCCACCGGCCTGCTCGGGGAACGTGTGGCTGAAAAGATATGAGCTTCAGCGGAAAAAACATACGAAACGGGATTTATGCGGCCGTTGCCGTCTGCTGGATTGCGGCGCCGGTTTTTTTGAGCAACTATCAGACGGATGTGCTCAATAATATTGCGATTTATGCCCTGCTGGGCCTCTCGCTGAATATCATATTGGGCTACGGCGGGATGTTTCACATGGGGCATGCGGCATTTTTTGCCATCGGTGCATACACGACGGCGATTATCAACACGTCCTACGGCATCCCCGTGCTTTGGCTGCTGCCGCTGTCCGGCATCACTGCCGGCGTTTTCGCCCTGGTGGTGGCCCGCCCCATTATTCACCTTCGCGGCGACTACCTGTTGATCGTGACGATCGGCATGGTGGAGATCGTGAGAATCGCCCTTGTAAACAATATTTTTGGGATTACGGGAGGGCCGAACGGCATCTTCGGTATTGCCAGTCCGCAGGTTTTCGGACATCCGATCAACGGCATCGTAAGTCCGGGGCATTACTTTTACCTGCTCACAGCTTTTCTTGCCTTTACCATCGCTGTTTTTTATCTGCTGGAGCACTCCCGGTATGGTCGCGCACTGAAATATCTGTGTTCAGACAGTATCGCCGCCGAAGGAAGCGGCATAGACACTTCCGGATACAAGCTTTCCGCATTTGTCATCGGAGCGTTCTGGGCGGGCATGGTCGGCAACCTGTATGCGGGAAAAATAACCTTTATCTCCCCGGAATCCTTTTCCTTCTGGGAGTCGGTGGTGATGTTCATGATCGTGATTCTGGGCGGTGCGGGCAGCATTCCCGGCGTTTTGCTGGGAGCCATTTTGATTATCGGCCTGCCCGAGTTTTTCCAGGAACTTCAGCAGTACCGGCTGCTTATATTCGGCATCGCCCTCGTGGCAATGATGATATTCAGGCCTCAGGGGATCCTGCCGCCGAAACCGCATACTTACCCCGTGGACAAGCTGGACGAGAAAGAGGTGACCCTGTGAGCCTGCTTCGGGTTGAAAACGTTGTGAAGTATTTCGGCGGTCTCGTGGCCGTGGACAACGTAACCTTTGATGTGCCTGACGGTGGCATTTTCGGTCTGATCGGTCCCAACGGTGCGGGAAAGACGACCGTGTTCAACCTGATCACAGGCAACTACAAGCTTGACAAGGGAAGAATTGTTTTCAGGGATATGGATATTACGGGCATGTTGACCCATCGCGTGGTCGCCCTTGGCATTGCCCGCACATTTCAGAATATCCGGCTTTTTTCAAACATGTCTGTATTGGAAAACGTGCTGGCCGGATATCACTGCAGAATGACATCCGGTGCGGTTGCTGCAATGCTCCGACTGCCGAATCAGCGCGCCGAAGAGCGCCGCGCCGTCGGCCGGGCCATGGCGGAGTTGCATTTCACCGGACTTGGTTCACAGGCCGAAAATCTGGCAAAAAACCTTTCCTACGGAAACCAGCGGCTGCTTGAAATCAGTCGCGCCCTTGCCTCCGACCCCGGGCTGATCATCCTTGATGAGCCGGCCGGTGGAATGAACGAGCATGAGACAACGGCATTGGTGGATTTGATCCTGCGTATCCGAAACCGCGGCATTACCGTGATGCTTATTGAACACGACATGAGCCTGGTCATGCGGGCATGCGAGCATATTGTCGTTCTGGAGCACGGAAAAAAAATTGCCGAAGGAACGCCGGAAGTCATTAAATCGGATCCAAAGGTGATAGAAGCGTATCTTGGCAGTGAAGACGATGATATATAACAGCGCGGTTTTGAGATGATTCTTGACGTTCGTAACCTTCAGGTGAAATATGGAAATGTCAAAGCGTTACACGGCATTGATCTTGCCGTGGAGCCAGGCGAGATTGTTTGCATTCTGGGCGCGAACGGTGCAGGCAAATCAACTACATTGAATGCAATCTGTGGGCTGGTGCCGCCGTCGGCAGGTGAAATTTTTTTTAACGGGATCCCCATCCACAGGCTTCCCGCCTATAAGATCGTGGAGCACAAAATCACACAGGCCCCGGAAGGACGCAGAATCTTTGGAACGCTGACCGTCCAGGAGAATCTCGACCTTGGTGCATTTACTTCAAAGAACCGGGACCGGATGAAAAGCAGCCTCGCGTGGATTTTTGAACTTTTTCCCCGCCTTGCGGAAAGGCGGGCGCAGCTTGCCGGAACGCTGTCCGGCGGCGAGCAGCAGATGCTGGCCATCGGCCGCGCCTTGATGGCCAATCCTCGTCTTCTTCTCCTCGATGAACCCAGCCTGGGTCTGGCGCCTGTACTGGCCCGGCAGATTTTTAAAACCATCAGGGAGATCAACGAATCCGGTGTTACCGTGATCCTGGTGGAGCAAAACGCCCGTATCGCATTGAAACTGGCCCACCGCGGTTATGTGATGGAAGTTGGAAAAATCGTAATGGAAGATACCGCTTTAGCGCTGCTGGAAAACCCGGATGTGGTGCAGGCATATCTTGGAGGGGCGGGGGGATAAGCCGCAGTTGTATAGGATTTTCTGATTTTCTGCCGTAAAATTACTCAACCGCCCGCACATGTGCTCCGACAGCTGAGTTCATCTATGATACCGACGGACCCCGACCCTGATCCCGAAGCGAAGCATGCAAAACCAAAAAATCAGAGAAGAGCCGCCTGAAAAAGTCATGCGACGTAAAAAACTTGAAGAATCATTGAAAGAAAGCGAAAACAAGCTTCGAAAACTCTTTATAAACGCGCCCGTGGGGATATTCCGCGCCAGTTCCAGCGGGGAATTGCTGGACGTGAATCCTGAAATGGCAAGGATCGCCGGGTTTGACAATTACGAACAGGTTCCGCCGAGCATCCAGGAAGTATCTCTGCGGATTTATGTCGATCCTGACAGCAGGCGTGAATTTTTTCAGCAGCTGCAGCAAACCGGATATGTTGAAAATTTTGAATGCGAAGCCTTCCGAAAGGACGGAAAGCATATCTGGATGTCCATAAACGCCCGCATAAGCAAGCGATTGTCCAGCGAAGCGTTTGAAATTGAAGGTTTTGCCGTTGAAATTACCCCGCGAAAACAGTTTGAAGGGCTACTGGAGGAATACCGGCTTGCGGTGGAGGGCTCAGAAGAGCTGATGGCCGTCATTGACCGGAATTATGCATATCGTATGGTCAATAACGCCTGCCTGAGACGCCATGGAAAAGGCAGGGATGAGGTGATCGGCAAAAGCGTAGGGGATCTTCTGGGAATGCATTACTTCCAGTTTATCATAAAGCCTTACATGGATCGATGTTTTGCCGGTGAAAATATCGTATATGAAAGAAAGGAGTTTTGCCCCGGGATCGGAACGCGTCTTTTGGAGGTGCATTATCATCCCCTATTCTACGATTCCCGTGTTGAAAAAATCGTTGCAATCCTGCGGGATATAACCGATCATAAAAAGGCTGAAAACGAACTGCGCCAATCCCAGCATCAGTTGCGCCAGCTTGCCAAATACCTTCAGGATGTCAGGGAACAGGAAAGAACGGAAATTGCCAGAACCGTGCATGATGAGATGGGGCAGGCACTGACCGGTCTGAAAATCGACCTGGGGCTTCATGAAAAGCAGTTGTCGCGCCATTTGCCGGATCATAATCCGCTTTTTGCGACAACACGGTCCATGACCGAACTTGTGGATTACCTGATAAAATTTACACGTGAACTCGTTTCCGAGCTGAGGCCATCCATCCTGGACGACCTGGGCCTTGCCGCAGCCATTGAATGGTATATTGAAAAATTCAGGGCAAGAACCGGCCTGCAATTTTCCTGCAACATCGGTACAAATCTGGATGCGCTGGACGGGGCAATTGCAACGGCAATGTACCGCATCATCGTGGAGGCTTTGACCAACGTTACCCGGCATGCCCGGGCCACCTCGGTGACGATGGATCTTTACGCTGCCGATCAGGCGCTTGTATTGAAAGTAGCCGATGACGGTGTCGGCATTACGCGGGACCGCATTAACCGTACCCGCTCGTTCGGTATTGTGGGGATGCGGGAAAGGGTTCTGGCATTTGGGGGAACGATTGAATTTGACGGCAGACCCGGGAAAGGCACGACCGTGAGTGCCAGAATCCCGCTTGCCGGGAAATCCCGATAGTGCCCGGGGCGCCGTTGGGAAACAGACCGTTGAATCCGCAGGCAGCAGCCTGCCATTTGGTTGCGGCTGCGTTCATGGTGGGCACAATCCTTTCACCTCACAACGTATAACTTACAATGTATCACCTATGATTCGGATTCTTATCGCAGACGATCATTTTATCGTCAGGGCCGGGCTTCAGAAAATCATCGCCGATATTGGGGATATGGAATGCGCGGATGAAGCCGTAAACGGGTACCAGGCGATTGAAAAAGCATCACGAAATGACATAGACGTGGCGCTGCTCGACATATCCATGCCCGGTCCGGACTGGCTTGATGTGCTGAAAACGATAAAACAGGAAAACCCCGGGCTTCCGGTGCTTATACTGAGTGTCCATCCCGAGAAACAGTATGCCGTAAGAGCGATCAAGTCGGGTGCTTCCGGTTACCTCACCAAAGACAAGGCTCACGACGAGCTGATCACCGCCATTCGGCGAGCGGCTGCCGGCGGCAGGTATATCAGCACCGGACTTGCAGAACAACTGGCCGACCTTATTGAATTTAAACAAGAGTCCCTGTCCCATGAAACGCTTTCAGACCGTGAATTTACGGTAATGGTAATGCTTGCAAAGGGAAATTCCCTTTCCAGCATCGCAAGGCATTTGTGTGTAAGCCCGAAAACGGTCAGTACCTACCGCACAAGAATCCTCGATAAAATGAAGCTCCAGGGTAACGCCCAGATCATTCATTATGCCATAAAGCATGGTCTCATCGAAAACGAATAGCGCCGGAATTTTCTGTAGGCGAATACCTACAGAAAAAAGATCTCTATCCTACAGAAATATCCTTTTTCCCCCTATATCTCCCCGTTGTTGCCAGTGGTATATATGACATCCAACCCTTCAACCCGAATGTAACAGGATCGTTGTCTTGAAAGTTTTGATCGCAGATGATTCCAGTATTATGCGCCAGCGCCTTACCCAAAGGATTGACGAGCTGCAGTGTGTGGACACACTGTTTGAAGCTTGTGATTTCGATCAGACAATAAAGGGGTTGACCGATATCCGGCCGCATGTTCTCATCCTCGATATTCGGATGCCCGGCGGAAGCGGTATTGATGTGTTAAAAACCATTGCAATCGATACCCGGCCGCAGGTGGTTATTGTTTTTACCAATTACGCCTATACCCAGTATTTCGACAGGTGCATGAAACTGGGGGCGGATTATTTTTTTGACAAATCCGCCGATATAGAAAAACTTGTTGAGGTTATCCGGACCTGCCGTCTTCTTCCTGAAACGCAGGGTGTTCAGAAAACATAAATCAATGAGTCGGGGCAATTATGGAATACAAGATCACGGATTTGTTGAACCTTGAAAAACTCCAGAAAATAGCTGACGAATTTCATGTGGCAACCGGGCTTTCCACCTCCGTGGTGGACAAGGATGGAAAACTTCTTGCCGGGTCAGGATGGCAGGAGATATGCAGTCGGTTTCACCGGGCGTATGAGAAAACCGCCAGGAATTGTCTGAAAAGCAGTGAAGCAATAACGGAGCGATTAAAGCAAAACTGTCCGCACATCGTGTGCAAATGCCCCAACGGGTTGTTTGATGCTGCCGCACCGGTGATAGTGGATGGTGAGCACATTGCCAGCCTCTTTACCGGCCAGTTTCTCATGGTGCGCCCGGATATTTCCGATATAGAGCAATTCAGCAGCCAGGCCCGATTCGCCGGTTTTGATGAAACAGACTACCTCAATGCCCTCGAAAAAGTTCCCACCCTGACCCCCGCACAGCTGGATGACATCCTCGGTTTTTTGAAAAATTTTGCCGGTATGCTTTCGGATATGGGACGGTCCTGTAAAAACCGGATGGAAAACGGCAAACGGTCCTACGATGCCAGGGCGGTGAAAATGCCGCGGGTACAGAAAGCGGTGCGCATCCGGGACGATCAGATATGATCGGCATCCAGCTTCTGTAAAAATCCCTCGACAGCGGTAAATATTCTTTTCGACCCTTCCCCGTTGATAATGCCGTGACGGGCGGTGTTCACCAGCAGGTATTCCTTATCTTCGGAAGAAAGCCTGGCAAATATTTTCATGGCCCCTTCGTAATTGACTACCGGATCCTGAAACGACTGTATGATCAACGCCGGTATGGTGATTTTTTCGAGCCGGGGTTCCAGCGCGTTCATGAGACGTCCCATTTCCAGTACGGAGGAGAGGGGATTTCGGAAATAATTGATATGCGGATTTTCCGGGTTGTTGTCGACAAACTGTTTTCCGGCCCTTGTTAAATTGATTTTTTTCATCAGGCTGTTCCAGAAATTGATCGCGGGTATGAATCGGGCCGAAAAATCCTGGAGTTTCATGGGCGCGGAGATGGCAAACACGCCCTTGATGTCGTTCACACGGGTGGAAAGATCCAGTGCCAGCCCGGCGCCGAAGGAAAAGCCGCCAACGGCGACACTGCTGCAAAGGTTCGAAAGGATGCCATAGCCTTCCGCAACGGAATCAATCCATTGCACGAACGTGCACCCGGCAAGGTCGTCGGGAGACGTTCCATGCCCCTTGAGCCTCGGGACAAATACCCGGTACCCTTTTGATGCGAGGTGCTCCCCGAGAGCCCTTACCTCCAGCGGGGCTGCCATGTAGCCGTGTATCAGAAGTATTCCCATGCTGCCGCTGTTACGTGTTTTCACACCCTTGGACGCCTCCTTCTGCAGCAGGAAAGGTGCACCCACATTTTTCGGTTTGGATTCTCCGTCTTTGGCATTTTCGAAGTAGTCTTTTTCAAAATCCATAGATGTTTTGTTGAGAAGGTGGCGGCGTATCATGAAGCGGATGCGCAGGGCGGGCTGTATGGCAATCGCTTTGATTTTTTCCTGCAGATCGTCCAGCGGCTCTATTTCATTTGCCGCGACCGCAATGGGGTTTTCAATGCGGATCTGGTGGAAATCATGCGTTTTTTCGAAATCGAAGGCCTTAACAAGAACTCCGTCTTTGTCTTCGATTACCCCCTTTTCCTTTGCCAGGGTGATAAAATCTCTGATCCTGTCATAGGGATCGTCCGTTAACAGGCTGATCTGGTTTTGTGAAAAAGAATCATGCCGGAAAATACCCATTTTTTGGTAGTCAATGGTAGCGATTGCCAGGTAAGCGCGCCTTTTAAGGTCTTTTTCATCGACGGTCATGCGGGGAAAATATTTCAAAAGCGTTGCCAGGATATGGTCGTGGTTGACCGTTGTCATCCGGTAGATTGCGGACATGTATCGCCCCATGATTCGGCGGGAGATTTTTCGCAGCATGGGGCGGGAAGGTATCGGATCATCAAAGTCGATGGGCCGGTTCGCCGACATGTCCGCATACACGGATTTGCTTTTGAGATACCCTCCGGGCCGGACGGGTTCGCCGAAGCGTATGTCCACATCCACCCCGCTGAGCAGCATGTTTCCTTCCATCATGATCTCTTCGGCGATCCGGTCGGAAACCTCGCCCAGGAAAAGTTCGGCCAGTCGGTTGATGTTGTTTTCCCTGCCGCGCATGGGGTTATAGGTAATGTTTACCGGCACGATGAAAGTTTCGGTATTCATCACCGGATGCAGACTTTCGATTTCAAACATCCCCTGCAGGCGCGAGGCTTCTTCAGGATTGTTCTCCTGCATCAGGCGCAAACGGCGGCGGTAAAATTCCGTTCGCAGACCTATGGTCGCCGCACCGGTATGCGGTGGGTGCATACCGCCCTTCGAAAGGATCATGAAACGGGCTTCGTTTTTACCGTCTGCACGGTAGACCTTCTTGTTTTTTACCATCCGGCCTTCCGGAAAAACAATCCATGCCGCCTCCCCGGTAAGCAGTGTTTTGACAATCAGCCTGTCACGGTCGGGATTTTTATTGGAAAGGGCTCCCAGTTTTTCCAGGACCGTGCCGAACCCTCCGGTAAACAAGGAATAATCCGCAAGGCTCCAGACGGTTTTTCCGGTTACGCGGTTGATGATATAGGGTAAAAAGAGCGTTTCGATGCGTGTAAAATGGTTGACGGCGAATACAAGCGACCCCTCTGGAATGTTTTTTTCACCATGGTACCTGAAATTCGCCTTTGCCAGACTGGAAAGGGCGCCTACGGCATATCCTGCGGTGCGATAGGCAAATGGATTTATCAATGTTCCTCCCTGACAGGCTCACTTTTATGGTCGTGGAGAGGCAAGTGCAGCAGCTACAATTCGGTTCCGGCCGCGTTTCTTGGCGTCAAACAATGACCTGTCCGCAGCCAGAAGAAGATCTCCGACCGCATCACCGGACACTTTCCGCGAGATGCCGTCCTTTCTGCCATCCGGTATCCGTCCGTTGATACACTGTTTTTCCGGTCTCCTGGAAATCTTCCCCTTTCCATTGCATCGGTATGATTTCCATGCAGTTCTTGTAAAGCTGTATCGTGCTGTACCCGTTGGGAACCTTTTTGCGAAGGCGGGTGCTCGTAGCCGTTGATCCCTGGACACAGATCATGCTTCGTTTGATGGCTGTATGAAAAAAGGAGACGTCATCGATGTAGGAAAGGTGAAGATGCCCTCCCAGCAGCAGATCGACCCCTGCGCTTTCAAATGCTTTAAGGGCCGGCATGGCGCCTCTGATGAGGTATGTGCGCGGCTGTTCCGGCGGCGGCAGAAACGGATGGTGGGTGAAGGCGATTTTGAACACGCTGTTTCCGGCTTTTCTGAAAAACGATTCGGCCGCTTTTGCCTGCACGGGTGAAATGCCGCCTTCCTTCCACGTATAATGCGGCACCCATGACCTTGCGCTGTTGATTCCCATGATGGCCATAAATTCATCTGTATACGTGGGATTCAGATCTTCGCTGATATATTTCTGAAACCGGCGGTAAGGATGCCTGAAGCGTTCATAAAGATTGAAATAAGGCAGGTCGTGGTTGCCGGGAATAACCATGTAAGCTACCGTCAGTCGATCCAGAAAAGCGCAGGCCTGCCTCCATTCGCCAGGCCTTGAGCGCATTGTCAGGTCGCCGCTGATAATGCACATATCCGGCCGCGTAAGTGCGATTTGCTCCTCCAGCCGATCAAGAGCGCCCGGTGAAATCTTTCCGAAGTGAAGGTCGGTTATGTGGATCAGGGTTCGCATGAAGACTCGTTAATGCCATTTAAAAATTTTCAGCCCGGCAATGAAAAATACGACGCCGATCAGAAAAAGCAGAATGGATGCCGGTGCGGTTTCAACAAGGCCGGCTCCTTCCGTGAAAACGGAGCGGATACCGTCCACCAAGAGCGTAAGCGGCAGCTTTTCGATAACGGGAATGCTCCATTCGGGAAAATTATGGTAGGAGAAAAACACACCCGAAAGCAGTGTCATGGGCATAACCACGGCATTGATCATGCCGTTTCCCACTTCCGTGTTGGCCGTGCGCGAAGACACGAATACGGCGATACCGCAGAATGCGATATTGCCGGCCAGAAATATCGTGACAAGCGCCTCCATGCGCCCTTGTATGGCAACATCAAAAATCAGCCATGCGAAAAAGACCAGGAGAACCGATTCAATAATGTTGATAAAGATCCGGACAAGCATCAGTGCGGCCAGAAAGTGTGACTTCACCATGGGTGTGGCCACCATCCGACGCAGCAGTTTTTTGGAACGTTTGTCGATCATACCGTAACTGATGCCCCACATGCAAGACATCATCACGGTCATGGAAATCAATCCCGGGATCAAAAAATCGATGTACCGGGTGCCGGGCAGTGCCAGGGGGGAAACGGTACTTTTCGGATTGGAGTCCGGGGCCGTTTCCGGAATGGTTCCGTTTCTGGAAACGGTAGCGTATTTCCCGGCTGCAAGTGGGGAAAGCGTGTGCCATGCAATCCGGGCCTCCGGGTTCAACGGGTCGAAATGATACACCGTACCGGTATCCGTCACTTCCATGATAAGGTTGATTTGCCCCTGTTTCAGCCGCATAATCGATTTGTCCCATGACCCGGTTTCGAAAAGGAAAATAGTGTCCCCAAGCCGATCGTCTTTGACAGCCAGTGTAAAGGCGGTTTCATCCAGGATGGTCAGCTCATGGCCTTGTGTGGCGGCAGCCTTTTGGAACAGCGTCTCAATTGCAGATGGCTTGAGGGCTTTACCGTCATCGTTGTCATCGCCATACATAAAGCCGATGTTATGAATTGTTGCCCCCTCACGGGTAAATGCCATGCCAAGGCCGATGGACAAGAGAATCGGAAAGATAATCCCCCAGAAAAGTACGGCCGGCTGTCTCATGACCTCCTTCAGGTGGGCCAGGGTCAGGTGCAGAAACTGCTTGATATGGAGATGTCTATTCATCAAGCCGCCTTCCTGTCATGGCGGTAAACAGATCGTCGAGGGTCTTTCTACGGCATTCCATGTTTTTAAGTTTCAGGTCGCGGGAATTGATGAAATCGAGAAATTGCGGCAGCTGACCTTCCAGGTTGGACAACAGGATGGTACCCTGGCCGTTTTTGCCATCCCACCGGACGGGAAAGGGGCATTCGTTTTTTATGCTTTCCCGGGAAGGGTGGGGCGGTTCAAGGGAAAAGGCGATAATCTTTTCCGACGAATCTTCTGAAAGGAGTTGGTCCATGGTCCCTGCTTTGAGGACGAGGCCTTTATCAATGATCATGATGGTGTCGCACAGTTGCTCCGCTTCTTCCATGTAATGGGTGGTGAGTACCAGCGAGGTGTTTGAATGGTATTTCAAATCCAGCAGAATGGACCAGATGTCGCGTCTGGCATTCGGGTCAAGCCCGGTGGTGGGTTCGTCCAGCAGGAGGACTTTTGGCCGGTTGATCAGCGCGATGCCCAGGGCCAGGCGCTGGCGCTGCCCGCCGGAGAGATGTACGGTATAGGCATCAGCCTTCTCTTTCAGGTTGACGATTTCCATGATTTCCCAGACCCGCTGTTTCCCCAGATCAAAGAAGCTTGCAAACAGGCGCAGGGTTTCCCATACGGTGAGCCGGTCGATGAAACGGGTTTCCTGCAGGCTGAGGCCGATGGCGCGGTGGAGAACATTTTCGTTGCCTTCCCATGAAAGCCCCATAATGCGGATTTCCCCGCTGTCAGGCTTCTGAATCCCTTCGATCATCTCTACAAGGGTTGTTTTCCCCGCGCCGTTGGGCCCCAAAAGCGCGGTGAACTGTCCTTTGTAAACGGTCATGTCAATGCCGTTGACCGCTTTAACCGAATGAAACGACTTATAAACGTTTTTGACTTCTATAACCGGTGTCATAAAATGCAACTGATATGATATGTTTTGATATGTAATGCCAGACCGGTAAAAATAGCATAAGCCGAAAGGTTTTCCCACAGTTTTATGTCAAGGAAAAAGGATGGCGTCTGCAACCGGTTGCCGGAAAGGTTGGGCTTGAATTAATGGGCCATTATTCTTATATTTTTTTTAAATCGGTGTTCATGCGGCTCTTTCCGGATGACGGATGCAGGAAAAGCCGCCATTGTCCACATCATAATGCAGGCAAATATAAAGGGAAGCATTTATGGACGGGAAAAAACTCAACAGGTCTGCGACATCCCGTTTGTTCAAGCTTGGGGGACTTGCCGGACGCGTTGGGATTTCCATGGCCGGAAATACCCTGTCCAGGATGTTTCGGGACAAGGATCAAGCGGAAGCGCATTACGGGCAGACCCTCATGAAAAACGCCCTACTGGTCAAGGAAGCTTTCGGTCAGATGAAAGGCGTTCCCATGAAAATCGGCCAGATGCTTAGCCTCCATGAAAACCTGATGCCGGCGGAAGTCGCCCGGGTGTTCCAGTCGCTGCAGAAAAATGCGCCGGCTGTTCCCTTTGACGAGATTCTGGAGATGATCAAACAGGAGCTCGGTGATAAATTTGATCTCATTGCGCACCTTGATGAAACGGCAATGGCTGCGGCCTCCATCGGGCAGGTGCATCGGGCGGTCCTGAAGGATGGCCGTGAAATTGTTCTTAAAGTCCAGTATCCGGGCATTGACCAGGTAATCCGCGGCGATCTGAGGAATTTCAAGGGAATTATCAAAACCGTTTTCTCCCTTTTTACCCGCATGGACATCGAAGAAATGTGGCAGGAGATGAAGGACCGCCTCCTCGAGGAGCTCGATTACCTCAAGGAGGCGGAAAATATGCAACGTGTGCGCGATAATTACAAAGATGACGATATGGTAGTCGTGCCGGAAGTTATCCCTGATCTGACATCCACACACGTGCTGGCCATGGAGATGGTCATGGGGATATTTCCGGACGAGGCTACGGGCGGGCAATATCCCCAGGAATTGAAAAACTGCTGGGGGCGGGCCATAGCGAGCCTTGTGCTGAAGGGGCTTTTCAAACACCGTTTTTTGCATGCGGACCCGAATCTTTCCAATTTTGCCTTCCGGGAGGACGGCG
>JAABUA010000058.1:15794-18026 GCA_011389515.1 Desulfobacteraceae bacterium | reverse complement strand
GCCACCGGCCTGGCCGGGGATCTGACCAACAAGCAGTCTGAAATTCTCGGCCGGGTTTCTGGCAGGATCAAGTCCGTGGTGTCTCTTTCTTCGGAATTGCTCGATCTTGCCAAGATCGAGTCGGGGCTGATCCACCAGGAAAAAGAGGCGTTGGATCTCCGGGAACTGCTGATACAGCAGGCAGATTTTTTCCGGGAAAAGGCTGCTTCAAAATCCATTGACCTGGTGGTGCAGCCGGCAGCATCGCCGGTCATGGCCATGGGCAACCGCACCAATCTCCAGGAGGTGATGGCGAACCTGATATCCAATGCCATCCGTTACACGCCGGAAGGCGGTACGATCCGAATTTCCGCAGCGGTGGAAGAAGACTTTGCGTCCTTTCAGATCGCAGACACGGGCTACGGAATCGCTCCTGAAGAGCAGGAGCGGATTTTTCAACGGTTCTACCGGGTAAAAACGGAGCAGACAAGACCCATCAGCGGCACCGGCCTGGGGCTGGCAATCGTCAAAAGCATCGTGGAAACCCATAACGGCATGATCCGGGTAGAAAGCCAACCCGGCCAGGGCAGCGTGTTTCGGGTATATCTGCCGAAAATTCTTTCGTAGAGACCCTGTAAGAGCAAAGCAGGATGATTCGGGGATTCTTTCACGCCCCAAATAATCCTGTTTTTCAAAAAGAATTAAAACCTCGTGATAATTCGCAAAACGACACGGGTACCGTCCGGCCGGTTGTCGACCCGGTCTTCGAAATAGGTTTTCAGGCTGTAGATAACGCCCTTGTTCATCCAGTGGATCCCGGGCCCCATGGCAAAAACGTCCTCTTTGGTATCTCCCACGGGGAAGCCGTCGATATCGTCTTTTTCCAATTGCCTGCCATAATATCCGACCGCACCCACTCTCAGGTTGGGGTCGATACAGTCCATTGTTTTGGACAGGGCAAAGTTGAAGTGCCACATTGTCCCGGCTTTCAAATCCGTTTCAACATCGGTCCCCGGAACAATGTATTCGTCATTGGTATAATTGTACGTAAAGTGCTGGCGGGTGCTGAAGCTGAAGCCGCGCGGCATCATGAGGGTTGCGGCGATGTAGGGCTCCACGGTCCAGAAGTTGGCGCTCGGGTTGATTTGGGCTCTTTTGTCATATTGCCCGACAGGCGCGAATGTGCTTAGCTCAAAAAACCAGTGCAGCAGCCAATCCTGGTGCAGCTGTTCCGTTCGCCCGATGAACGGACCCACAACCAAATCGCCGATCATGCCGTTTTTTGTCGTCAGAAATTCTGAATCAAGATTATAGCTTTGAATCGGCAATTGGGCCTGGATGCCATATCTGAACCCCCGGGGCAGGGTGTTTTCTGAAACCCAGATAAACTGCGGGTTATAGACCAGCACATGGATTTCGCCCGGTGGGCCATCCCTGAATTTATCGGCGCTGTAACCGACGATGTAGCTGCTCAGGTAAACTCCCGGGGGTGGTATGATTCCCTCCAGAATATTCGTGGCCCCCCAGTTCAGGTTTGGATTCTGGTTATACGCCATGGCATTACCGGAAACAAGAACGGTAAAACATGCAAAGAGTATGGAGAATAAAAGATGTCTTTTTTTCATGCGATTTCATCCTTTTTTTTAGAACGGCCTGAATTTGTAAAATCTTACTTGTTTATAGTAGAAAAAAGGCACTGTTTATTGTACGGTTGTTCATCTGCACATCCGCGCAGCATTTATGGAAAAACATTTCATCCAGCAGGGGAATATCTAATCCGGGACGGCTTTGGATATTATATAGAATACCTTTTTTACTAAATCAACATCGATTTTTCAGATATTCTGCAGGGCTTGGAATAAAATGCCCGTAAAAATCGGAATAACTTCATGCTTCATGCTTCGTGCTTTTGCGTAAATGATTCAGGCGAAGTGGTTGGAAATCTAAACGATAAAAAAGGAAAGTGTATGAAACGATTTCAGAGGCCGGCGTTTTTCGTAAAGGCATTGGTGCTGCTGTCCTTGTGCATCATGCTTCTGTCGTGTGCCAGGTATGTAAAGGAAGCCAGCCATCTGCAGGCGGATGCAAAGCTTCATATCCTCATTGCATCGGATGCCAGTGATTTTAAGGATGCGATTCGCAACCGGCTTGTCGACCATTACAAGGCCACGGCCAATGTCGAGGTGGTCAACCTCAGCACACTGGAAAATATCCAGGGCGAAAAATACGATGCCATTGTGATTATGGACTCCT
>JAABUA010000058.1:0-15020 GCA_011389515.1 Desulfobacteraceae bacterium | reverse complement strand
TGGATGCGCGCAGGGCGACACTGGCCCGCGTGGAAGCCACTATTGAAAAAACAGGGCTGGACCTGGAAAGATATCAGCGCCTTCATGAACAGGGGGCTGTCACCGAGAATATGCTTGAGGTTCAGGAAACCCAGATGAAGACGGCAATGGCCGAACTGGCCGAAGTCCGCGCCGGGCTGAAGCTTTCCCTGACACAGGAAAAACAGGCCCGAAGCAACCTTGCCATATCCCGGAAGGATCTTTCCGACGCCCTTGTAATTGCCCCAATCAGCGGCACTGTCTGCCGGCGATTGCACGAACCCGGTGAAATTGCCGTACCGGGCACGCCGGTGATCCAGATCGACGACCTGTCCCTGGTGGAAATATCGGCGTTTCTGCCGGAAAGCCATTACGCGCGTGTCATCCCGGAAAAGACCCTGCTCACCGCGACGATCCAGGGCAGCACCATCCCGGACATGCCCGTCTCTTTTAAAAATCCGGTGATTCACCAGAAGCTAAGAGCCTTTGAAATCCGGGCCCGCCTTCAGAACCCGCCGGCCGGCGTGGTGCCAGGCGCCATGGCCGATGTGGCCGTTTTGCTCCAGGTGCGGGAGAACCTTGGCGTGCCCCGGGAAGCGGTTTTGCGCCGAAGCCGGGGGCCTGTCATCTTCACCGTTGCAGAAGGGCGCGCCCGAATGCTGCCGGTTCAGACCGGCCTGGAGATGGACGGGTGGATTGAAATCTCCGGCGAGGGGATAGTTGCGGACATGCCTGTTGTCCGCATGGGCCAGGAACAGCTCAATGAAGGCACACTTGTGGCAATCGTAGCGGAGGGCACCGAATAATGTGGCTATCCAATGCGGCCATCCGCCGTCCCGTGGCCATGGGCTGCCTGATTATCGCGCTGACGCTGCTTGGGTTCAATTCATCGCGCAAAATGGGCCTGGAAGAAATGCCCCGGATGGATGCTCCCTTTATCACCGTGGTCACGGTCTATCCTGGCGCCTCACCCGAAGAAATCGAAACTGACGTCGCCAAGCGGATTGAAGACGCCGTGGGCAGCATTGACGGGCTTAAGCATATCAGCTCCGCCTGCATGGAAAATGTCAACCAGATCCTGCTGGAATTCGAACTGGGAATGAACGTGGATATCGCGGCAACGGACGTCCGGGAACAGATTGATTTGATCCGGAAGGATCTCCCGGCTGACGTGGAGGACCCGAAAATTCTCAAGTTCGATGTCAATGCCAAGCCAATTATCACCATGGCCCTTACCGGGGACTTGACCATCGAGGACCTCTATGATTATGCCGACAACGACCTCAAGGACCAATTGACCCGGATCATGGGTGTTGCGGACGTCCAGATCCAGGGCGGCGCCGCCCGCGAGGTGCATGTTCTTGCAGATCGCCGGAAACTGGAAGCCCGGGGGCTCACCGCCATGGCCCTGTACCAGTCGATCCGGGACGGGATCCGTACCGTACCTTCGGGCCGGGTACAGGAGGGGGGGAGAGAATATGGCGTAAAATTCGACGCGGATTTCCCGGTGGTTGCCGATATCGGCCAGCTTCAGATAGCAGGCCAGGACGGGCAGCGCGTGCGCATTGCCGATGTGGGAAGAGTGGAAATGGCCGCTGCCGAACTTCGGGAGAGGGCTGCAGTGGACGGGCAGCCCTGTGTGGCCATCCGCATCGTCAAAAAGGCCGATGCCAATGCCGTGGTTGTAACGAAACGCGTTCGGGCCGCCATGGATGACCTCAGAGCCGTGCTTCCCGGCGGCATGGAACTGGTCTGGATCACCGATGACGGCCGGTATATCGAAGCCACGGTGGCAAGCGCATGGTCCAACGTCATTGCCGGCATCCTGTTGACCGCGGCCATACTTTTTGTCTTCCTGTATAATTTCCGCACCCTCCTGGTGGTCAGCATCACCATGCCGCTTACCATCATCATTGGCCTGTTTTTCATGGAAAAAGCCGGTTTCACGCTAAATACGTCCACCTTGATTGCCATTGGCATGTCTGTCGGCATCCTTGTCACCAATTCCATCGTGGTGCTGGAGGGGATCACCGAGCGGCTGAACATGACGGATAATCCGGCAGAAGCGGCTGCAGTCGGTGCCAGGGTCCGTTTTGTGGCAGTGCTGGCCAGTGCGGGCACCAACGTGGTGGTGCTGTTCCCCCTTGCCATGATGGCCAGCAAGGTGGGCATGTTCATCAAGCCCCTGGCCCTGACCATGGTCATCATGACGGTGGTGTCATTGTTTATTTCCTTTACCCTCACCCCCATGCTCTGCTCCCTGCTGCTCACCCGAAAGGAAAAGGACCACCGCCGGATGCTGGTCCGCATGGAGGCCGCATGGAACAGGGGCTTTGCGCGCCTGCTTGGCGGATACAGGGGCCTGCTGACCATGGCTGAACGGCACCGGCTGCTCTCCGTAGTGATTCTTCTGGGGATTGTCGGCATTTTCATTCACGCTGTACGCCTGGGAGGGGATATCGGGTCCACGTTGGTTTCCGAGTCGGACCGGGGGGAAATTTTCATCAAGCTGGAATATCCGACCCGTTACGATCTCGATAAGACCTGGCAGCGTCTGCAGGAGGTGGACCGCCGCATTGCCGACCTTCCCGAACTCCGGCACCGGCTTGCCGTGGCGGGGAGGGTCGAAGGCGTGATCGGCCGAACGTCCGAGGGGGTCTACCTGGCCCAGATGCTTCTTACATTCTCGGATCGCGACCAGCGCAGCATTACTATAGACGAACTCATGGAAATGATCCGTTTACGCCTTGCTGATTACCCCGAGGCAGTCTTTTCCGTTTCCCGGCCCGGTGTCTTCGGCGGCCAGTCAACGGAGATCGAGTTGGAAATCTCCGGCCGGTCCCTTGCGGTGCTCGACTCCCTGGCCATGAACTTCGGGGAAATGGTCAGCGGTATGCCCGGATTTCTTGATGTGGATACCACGGTGCGTCCCGGAAAGCCGGAACTGCGAATCCGGCCCAACCGCCCTGTGCTGGCTGATCACGGCCTGCCGCCGGTGGTCCTGGGCATGACGCTGCGGGCAAACCTGGAAGGGCTTACCGCCGGCACCTTCAAGCAGGAAGCCAGAAACTATGATATCGTGGTCCGCTATGAAAAGGAACATGGAAAAGAACAGGTAGCAAGGTTCCAGCTTCCCGGTGAGCCCGGCATGCCGGTACTTCTTGAAAGCGTTGCCGATATCGAAGAGACGGTCTCTCCCGTGCTCATCACCCGAAAGAACAAGCAGCGGATTTCCAAGGTGTTTGCCAACCTGGAACCCGGAAAACCCCTGGGAATTGCCGTGGGGGAAATCATTTCCGGCATCGGTAGATCCCAAGCGCTTCCCCCGGGCTATGATTTTGCTTTTACGGGCAAGTATGAAGTAATGGCCGAAGGGCAGGGGCAGATGAAAGAAGCCATGCTGATCGCCGTTGTGCTGGTTTTCCTTTCCCTCGGGGCTATCCTGGAATCCTTCCGGCAGCCGGTGATGATTTTCATCTCCCTGCCGTTGGCCCTGATCGGCGTGATGTGGTCCCTGTACATCACGGGCCTGTCTATGGATATCTTCGTAATCATGGGGATCATCATGATGGTGGGCATCGTGGTCAACAACGCCATTTTGATCCTGGACAAGTTCAACGTAAACGCGGCCGCCGGTATATCCCGCCACGAGGCCATGATCATGGCTTCCTGCGAACGGTTCCGCCCCATCATCATGACCACCATCGCTGCAGTGCTGGGCATGATGCCCCTAGCGGTCAGCCGGGGCATCGGCGCGGAACTCCGTAATTCCATCGGTGTGGCATCTGTGGGCGGCATTCTCGTTTCAGGCGTTCTGACCCTGATTCTCCTGCCGGTGCTCTACAGCCTGTTTACCCGCAGGGGAGGTGGCGGCAAAGATCTAAAATAATGCATGTTTTCGGCTTTCCCCCAGGATTTTCATCAACATATCAACATGCCACTCTTTCCGGTATGATCGCAGCATAAAAAAGCGTAATCGAAACCCTTTATGTCAGTTGCCTGACATGGGTATCCCTCTTATATTCTTTACAGGGTGTAAAAAAATTCAACAGGAAATTCCGGTTCCGGAAATCGATCTGTATGCAAACTCCGCTTATTTTGGCGCTATTGCCATGTGGCATATCCTGTGCATATCAGGAATATGATCGCTGGATTTCAACGACTACAGCGGTGGTGTCCTTTTCCTGCCGCTCTGAACAGATCATCAGATTATTTCGCTAATGGAGGTATGAAAATGGCGAACATGAACAAAGGCAAGAGGCGGATTACATTCAAACTCAACTCCAAAGACGCAGAAAGTGTTCATCTTGTAGGCGACTTCAACAACTGGACCCCTGGCCGGCACCCCATGCAGAAAAATGCGGATGGCTTATGGGAAAAAGCGGTCATGCTCGCCCCGGGGCGCTATGAATACAAGTTCCAGGTCGATGGAAAATGGCGCCTGGATATAGAAAGCACCGAAAGATGCCGGAATGCATTTGGCACGGAAAATTGCATCCTGAATGTCGTGGCTTTAAAATAATCCGGTTTTGCCGCGGCGCTTTTTGCAACGGACGGGCAATCCGCAGCCTTTTGAAAAACACGGCAACAGCGGCTATAACTATTGCCTGTCCGGTCTGCCGCAGCGTACCCTCTTGCCGGCTCTTTTGACAACCCTTTTGGGATACATCGTTTATGGGAATAAACATGCATAAATGGATTTCCGGATGCCTTTTGGTCGTTGCAATGCTCGGATTTTACCTGGCGGCAGGCTGCGCCGGATACGGATCGACACGCTATGACCGGCATGACCAGCAGAGACTGACAGAACTGATGGCGGGTTTCGAAAACTACCAGGTATTCTACTCTGGCATGTCCGAAGCCTTTCCATCCGGAATTATATTTGACCCCAGGGAAGACGGCAAAACCATTGCCCGGAAAAAATGGAACCGCGTGGAAAACCGTGATCAGGCGGAGAAGTTGATTCGGGGGTTGGGGAGTTATCAGGACTACCCGGCCCGATTGTACCTGTTGACGGGAGCAGACGGGCAGCCCTATGGCTACGTCTATACGGCCTACAAGCAGAATAATATCTTTGTACGGCAACTGTCGGAAAACGAAATTTATGTTTTGGAGATGCCTGAGGCCCCCCATCTTAAGTACGATCCAAACGGCTCTTCCGGAGCAGATCGTTCCCCTGGTCTTTCCGGGTATTGATAAAAGCCGGTCCATGAGGTAAAGTACTTCAATCGATTCAGGAGAAAAAACCAAAGCAATGCATCTGCATGTTTGTATACGTCGGGGAGGGGCCCTTGGACGGAAACGAACAGATTTTTTTATCCATGGAAGAGGCAATCTCGGCCATACAAATCGATTTTTGCCATTACCCGCCGCAGACACAACTTTTTGTCGACCTCTCTCCCCTGATCCTGGATCCGGATATCAGGATTGTCAATGACGCTCGATATAACGGCTTGTGGATCTCAACGCCCGGTCGCAGGCGCACCAGCCGGATGCGCAAAATAGCGCCCCTTGATCTGGGCCGACTCCTGATCGACACCCTTTTAACGTCTCCGCCGCCGGCCCTTGTGATGGCAGAAATCTGTCACCGCACCTTCATGACCCATGCCGCGCCGTCGGACAGCGGCCCCGGAGCAAACGCCGGCGTCTGGATTTGCATGGATATGGAAGGATTCCGGTGCAGGCAGTGCGGCCGTTGCTGCCGTGAGCTCAATTACCGGCATGAACTGTCATCGGCTGATTACCGGCGCTGGCAGGAACTGGGAAGAGAAGACATCCTGGAGCGGGTGGCCACCATCACCCGCAATGGACAAATCGATTCCTATGCCATATGGATTGCCCCCGGCACCCGGCATTTTCTGGAAATCTGCCCCTGGCTCATGCCCGCGCCTGTCAAAAACAAAGCAGCCCGGTGGATCTGCAGCATTCATGACATCAAGCCCGACATTTGCCGTGAGTATCCCGGTATAAAAAAACATGCCATGATGACCGGATGTATCGGGTTTGGGAAGTAATCGGGAGGTTTTTAAAAGCTTGCAGCACATCCGCTCAATAAGGTAAAGTGCCTTTGAAATGAAGCACGGATAACCATAAAAGGAGCTGTTTTAATGGAAAAGTTTGCTATGGAAGAAGCACGATGAGCGTCAGCGACAGAGCCAAAGAAATACCGTCGTTTATTGTGATGGATGTCCTTGAGCGGGCTCAGGAGCTGGCTGCTTCCGGGCGGGAGATCATCCACCTGGAGATTGGTGAGCCGGATTTTGACACCCCGGAGGTGATTGTCGAGGCGGCAATCAGGGCCATGGCCGACGGCCACACCCATTATACCCACTCCCTTGGCATCAGGGAGCTGCGCGAAGCGGTTGCCGACCACTACGCCCTGCGTTACGGCGCAGCAGTAGACCCGGCCCGTGTGCTGGTCACTGCGGGAACAAGTTCGGCCATGCTGCTGCTTTTTTCGGCGCTTTTGGAAAGCGGCCAGGAGATTGTCATTCCCGATCCTCATTATGCGTGTTACGACAATTTCATTGCTTTCGTGGGCGGCGTGCCAATCCGGGTGCCTGTTCGTGCCGAAGAGGGTTTCCAGTTCCGGCCGGATGAAATCAGCGCGGCCATCAGTCCGAACACAAAGGGCATCTTCATCAACAGCCCCTCCAATCCAACCGGCCAGGTCATGCCCCCTGACATTCTGGAAGCCATCGCGGACATGGCTCCGGGCAGGCAGGGCGGGCCTTACGTCATCAGTGATGAGATCTACCACGGCCTGGTGTACGAGGGGAGGGAGCACTCCATTCTGGAGTACACGGACAATGCATTTGTGCTGGACGGCTTTTCCAAGCGATACGCCATGTGCGGGTGGCGGCTGGGGTACTTGATCGCACCGCCCCACTATGTGAGGCCGCTGCAGAAAATGCATCAGAATTTTGCCATCTGCGCCCCCTCGGTGAGCCAGTGGGCCGGGGTCGCCGCCCTCAGGCATGCCTGGCCCGATGTGGAGCGCATGCGCTGCGTTTATGATACCCGGCGGCAGCGGCTCATCCAGGGTCTCAAGGACCTGGGTTTTGACATTCCGGTGTCTCCCAAGGGCGCCTTCTATGTCTTTACCAGTTGCGCCCACCTGGACCCGGACGACTATAAGCTGGCATTTGACATTCTGGAAGAGACAGGAGTGGCCGTGGCCCCGGGGCGTGACTTCGGCCCCGGCGGATACGGTTTTCTGCGTTTTTCCTACTGCAACAGCATGGAGAACATCGAGCAGGCGCTGGGTCGCCTGGGCGACTACCTGGCCCGATGCTATCCCGGGGCCGCACGATAGGGTTTTGCTGTGCGGTTGGATGCATGGCTATTTTTACAGTATTTTCGATTTTCAGAAAGGAGGATACCCATGAATATTGATCGCATGGTATTTGCATTTGCGGGCGCAATGGTTCTTATCAGCGTGCTTATATCCCTGCTTCATTCCGCGTACTGGCTGCTGTTGACGGCCTTTGTCGGCGCCAACCTTCTTCAGGCCGCTTTTACCGGGATCTGTCCCCTCGCCAAGGTATTGAAGCGCCTTGAGTTTCCTACCGGGGCGGCTTTCAAGTAGGACAAGGCCAAGGGCATACGCAGAAGCATGTAACGTTGCCTGATTTTATGTTGGATAATCGAAATCGAAAAAACGAAATTAAACAAGCGGATGGAAGGAAATCCGAATGTAGAGATGGGTTCTCGTCAACGGCCAATCGTTGTCAGTTGGGCATTTCCAGCAGCGCTATATCAGATCCAGATGGATTTTCATGGCGGTTTCCACTTGATTCAGTTCCCCGGCGTCGATCTGTCCGATGAATTTTACGATCCGGCGATTGTCGAGAGTACGGATCTGATCGGCCTTAACCCTGGAATCTTTGGGAAGATTTCCCGCGCCTTTGGACAAAAACACTTCGAAAGGATAGACTTTTCGGATATCCCGGGATGTAATTGGCAATATGGTAACAGTGCCGGAATGGGCGTTATTTTTGTCGTTGGAGACAACGATGACTGGCCGTGTTTTGGCGATCTCTCTTCCAACAACCGGGTCCAGATTGGCTAGATAAATACCGCCCCGTTTAATATTCATCCCAACTCTCCAGATCAGCGGATTGGAATTCATCCGCCAGCTCAAGGCTTTCCTTGCGCCTGGCCTGGTAACCGGCACGCAATTGGGCCTCCAGGGTGCGCTTTTTTTCCTCCTCAATTTTCCGGGAAACCGCATCCACAATGAAGCGGCTCCGTTTTCGCGGCCCGGCCAGATGATCGAGGGTTGCCAGCAGATGTTTGGGGATAGTAATATTTAAACGAACATTTTCCACACTCATTATATGCCTCCATGATTGTTTTTTTACACAAAACAATACACAATAACATATGGTTTGTCAACGAACAGAGGCACGAACAGAGTCATCCTTTATTTTTGAATTGTTTCTGCATTTAAAATTTTCCTGCCATGTCGGTCGTTATTCCGTCACTCATGCGTTCGCTGCTTGACGCCGTTTTTTCGTTGGGGCATTATTACTTTTATCGATCCGTTTTGCCATATGCGCACGGGCGGCCGTTTCAGTTCGCCAGGCGAATTCGTAATGCCCGGCCGATGCGCTGATCCCTGCGGATGGCATCGCAAACCAAAACAGGCAGAAAACGTGATACGTCTGGAAAATGTCACCAAAAGCTTTACCGAAGGCCTTCATTCGCGGGTCGTTATCGACCGGCTAAGCGCCTGTTTTAAAGACAGGGACTTCGTGGCCCTGGTCGGTAAGAGCGGCAGCGGCAAGAGCACGCTCCTCAACCTGATCAGCGGCATTGAAAAGCCTGCGTCCGGGGATATTTTTATCGGTGACACCTGTATCACCGCCGTCACCGAACGGGAGAGAACCTTGTTTCGGCGCAATCACATCGGTTTTGTGTTCCAGTTTTTTCACCTCATACCCGTTTTAACGGTGCTGGAAAATGTAACCCTGCCCATGGAACTGGCCGGACGAAATACTCGCAGCGCCCGAAACACGGCGATGGATCTCCTGGAAAGGGTCGGCTTGGATGACCGGCAGAAAAGCTTTCCCGACCGGTTGTCAGGAGGAGAACAGCAGCGCGTGGCCATTGCCCGTGCATTGGCCCATGACCCCGATCTGGTCCTGGCGGATGAGCCAACAGGAAACCTCGACGAAGAAACCGGCCGAAACGTGCTCCGCCTCCTTCTCCGCCTGACCCGTGATGCCGGAAAAAGCCTGGTTGTGGCCACCCATAACCTCGAAATGGTCCATCTTGCCGACCGGATCTTCCGGATCCAGGAAGGGCGCCTTGTGGAGGCGCAGGGCAATGGTGCCGACCACGTAAAAAGCAGGTAGCCATGTGGCCCGGAAAATGGATTCCCGAAGCGTGCAACATGTTCAATAACCCCATGCTCCGAGTGGCATGGCGGCGGATGCAGCGCCACCCCCTGCAATATGTGCTTTTGATATTTGGCGTTGCCGTGGGGGTTGCCATGATGGTATCGGTTGATGTGGCCAACCATTCCGCCGACCGGGCTTTTGAACTTTCCACCCAGGCCGTTGCCGGCCGGTCAACCCACCGCCTGATGGGCGGCCCGTCTGGTCTTGATGAAAATCTTTACACAAAACTTCGTACCACCGTCAGCGGTTTGCCGGCGGCGCCCGTTGTGGAAGACTACGTGATCGGCCGTGACCTGGGAGAACAACCCCTCCGCCTGGTCGGCGTGGATATTTTTGCTGAACCGTCTTTCCGGGGATATTTCCCGATCAGTAGGGACGACATGGCAGAAGCGATCATACACCTTCTGACCCATCCGGCAGGCATTGTGCTGTCTCGCGGCCGAGCCGTTCAATACGGCCTTGCCCTTGGCGACGACACAATATTGGTGCATGGCGGCCGGGAAATCAACGCAGTGGTCGTGGGGTTGCTGGCCCCGGGCGACGATCTCCGCCGCCAGGCCTTAGATGGCATGATTTTCTGCGATATCGCCACTGCCCAGGAAATGCTGGGCATGCACGGCCGCCTCAGTCGAATTGACCTGATTGCCGGAGACCCGACCCTCCTGACCCGGGTGGCGTCGCTTTTACCGCCGGACGTCGTTCTGGAGCCGGCTGCCGCCCGGAGCAATGCCCTGCGGCAGATGACCGCGGCATTTGAATTGAATCTTTCCGCACTCAGTCTGCTGGCCCTCATGGTGGGGATGTTTCTGATTTACAACAGCGTCAGTTTCAGCGTTGTTCAGCGGCGGGATCTCTTCGGGATCCTGCGCTGCCTGGGGGTGACCGGGCGGCAGCTTTTCACGCTGATCCTTGCAGAAGCTGCGTTCCTTGGCCTGATTGGCGCCCTTTTCGGCCTGGGTCTGGGCATTTTTCTCGGCCGTTTTCTGTTGGCACTGGTCACCCAGACCATCAATGACCTGTACTTTGTCTTGCATGTGCAAAGCGTCGCCGTGGCGGCACAAACCCTTGTAAAAGGACTGGCTGTCGGCACAGGGGCGGCTGTTCTGGCGTCGCTGCCGCCGGCCGTGGAGGCCATGCGCACCACCCCCCGGAGCAATCTGGCCCGCTCGTCGCTGGAAGGCCATTCCCGAAGGGCCTTGCCGCACCTGAGCGCAGCGGGCGTCCTGCTGATCCTTTTGGGCGGACTGCTTTTACGCTTGTCGGGAAGCAGCCTGTTTCCTGCTTTTGGTGGGCTTTTCGCGATGCTTTTCGGCATGGCCTTGCTGACGCCGGCGGCCACCTCCCTGCTGATGCAGGCAGCATACCATGCTGCCGGGCGTTTCCCCGGCGTCCTTGGCCGCCTGGCATCGCGAAATATCGACCGCTCACTTTCCCGCACCTCGGTGGCGATTGCCGCACTGATGATGGCGGTTTCCGTGATTGTGGGCGTTTCCATCATGATTGGATCCTTCCGGGGCACCGTCTCCCAGTGGCTGGATGCAACCTTCCAGGCGGATGTGTACCTGTCTCCCCCGTCAATTACCGCAGGCAGGGTACAGAATGCCCTTGACCCTGAAGTGGTCGGATTGGCCTCCGGTTTATCCGGCGTGGAAAAAATGGTCACGGCCCGGCATGTGAGCGTGATGGCCCCTGAAATCGGCCGTATGGTGGAGATGATCAGCGTTGATGGCGATGTTTCTGGGGGCAGCCGGAGCTATCTGTTTGCAGACGGTGACCAAAAGGATCTTTGGGACCGCCTGGCCGCAGGGGAGGGGATCATGATTTCCGAATCCCTCTTCCACCGGGAAAACATGGACGTGCCGACCGGCCCCGTCCTTCTGATGACCGAATCCGGACCCCGGCAGTTTCCTGTTCTGGCCGTATATTTCGATTACGCCTCCGAGACGGGAACAATCATGATCGGCCGGGACCTTTTTCGCGCAAACTGGAATGATGATCGCATTACATCGATGGCTTTTTTTTTAGATGACGGAGATAGCGCCGAGCTGGCGGCCGCAGCGCTGCGAGAGCGCCTTCGCGGACGGCAAAACGTGGTTGTCCAGTCCAACCGTTCATTGCGGGCAGCGGCCCTGGATATTTTTGACCGGACCTTTACCATCACAGTTGCGCTTCAGCTTCTGGCCACCATTGTTGCCTTTATCGGGGTGCTTTCCGCCTTGATGAGTCTCCAACTGGAACGGGCTCGCGAAATGGGTGTTCTGAGGGCGACCGGCATGTCTGTCGGACAAATGTGGCGGCTGACGTTTCTGGAAACCGTCATCATGGGCGCAACAGCGGGCTTTTTGGCCATGCCGGTGGGATATGTGCTGGCGTGGATTTTGATCCATGTGATCAACCTTCGTTCTTTCGGCTGGTCAATGGATATGATGCTGACCCCCTGGCTTTTTCTGCAGGCGTTCCTGGTGGCCCTGGCCGCGGCACTGCTGGCCGGCGTCTACCCGGCTATCCGGCTCAGCATGATGGATATATCCCGGGCAATCCGGCAGGAGTAGCGCAAAACATGAAGCGACTGACCAAATGGATGATGTTTCTGGCCCTTTTCACGGCCATCGCCTTGATTTTTCTGAACTGGCGGGACGTTTTAAGGTATCTGTACGGCGATTTTTCCGATCTTTCGGCCCGGATACTGGGAGAATCGATCTTTCTGCCCGTTGATGGCGATACCATGGGCTATGCCCGGGCTACCGAACCGGGCGCTATCCGCTTCCCGGCCGACCGGGGCCCCCATGAGGAGTACCAGACAGAATGGTGGTATTACACCGGCAACCTTGCCACAATGGAAGGGCGTCGCTTCGGTTATCAACTCACTTTTTTCCGGCGCGCCCTGTCGCCGCCCGGAACTATGGGTGATTCGACCCGACCTTCCCGCTGGCGGACCAACCAGGTGTACCTGGCGCATTTTGCCGTAAGCGATATCGAAGGCGGCCGGTTCCAACATTCCGAAGCCTTCAGCAGGGGAGCCATGGGACTGGCCGGCGCTACAGCGGACCCTTATGCTGTCTGGCTGGAGAACTGGCATGCAAGGTCCGCCGGCCCCGATGTTGTGAAACTGCATGCCAAAAGCGGAGATGCCGGCATCGATCTTATACTGGAGGAGACGATGCCGCCGGTTTTGCATGGAGACCGGGGTTTGAGCCCAAAAGGTCCCGAACCGGGGAACGCCTCTTATTATTACTCGATTATCCGGCAGGAAACCAGCGGTACGGTTACGGCAGGCGGCCGAAAATATGCGGTCACGGGACTGAGCTGGAAGGACCATGAATACAGCACCAGCGCCCTTAGCCCCGGAACGGTCGGGTGGGACTGGTTTTCGCTGCAGTTTGACGACGGCGCGGCCCTGATGGTTTTTCAGCTCCGGCGCGAGGACGGTACCTTGGAAAACGCTTCCAGCGGCACCTTCATCTCCGCTGACGGCGCCGCCAGCCACCTGGAGAAAGCCGATTGGTATGTAGAGGTCCTTGAGGAGTGGGAAAGCCCGGAATCCGGCGCTGTTTACCCGGTGAAGTGGCGCATGGAGATCGATCCTATCGACCTGATGATCAGTGGGGGCGCTTTGATGTCGGCCCAGGAAATGAATGTGTCTACCACGTACTGGGAAGGTGCCGCCGCTTTCAGCGGCACCCGGTCCGGGAATCCGGTAAGTGCCGAGGGATACGTGGAAATGACCGGCTATGCGGAAACCATGGAGGGGCGATTTTGATAATGCCGGTCGGCAGATGGTCAAAGGTGATGGATCGACGCCCTGTATGCTGCCGCCTGCTGGAACAGGTCCGCCTTCCTGTTTTCATCCATGCGGTCAAGGGTGCCATACATGAAGCCCATCCTATGGTTTTTTGAAAGCTTCAGGCGGTGACGGTTTAAAAAGTCCCAATACATGCTGTTAAACGGGCAGGAGCGCTCGCCGGTGCTCTTGTCCGCATCGTAGAAACACCCTTGGCAGTAATCACCCATCTTGCGGATATAGTTGGCCGAGGCGATATAGGGCTTGGTCGCCACGATCCCGCCGTCGGCAAACTGGCTCATGCCCCGGGTATTGACGATTTCCACCCATTGGACGGCATCGATATAGATGCCCAGATACCAGGCGTCCACTTCATCGGGATGAACCCCTGCCAGCAGGGCGAAATTGCCGGTAAGCATGAGCCGTTGAATATGATGCGCATACGCATAATCGAGAGACTGGCGGATGGCGGCACGCATGCAGTTCATCCGCGTGTTGCCGGTCCAGTAGAAACCGGGCAGGGGGTTTTCATGCCCGAAGTAGTTTAGCGTTTCATATTCCGGCATCTGATGCCAGTAAACCCCGCGCACAAACTCTCGCCATCCCAGCACCTGGCGGATGAACCCCTCCAGTTGTTCAATGGCGATTTCGCTTCCGGGCGCATGGGCCTGCTGAATCGCAGCGTCGATGACTTCCATCGGATGGAGCATCTTCGTATTGAGCGCAAAAGACAGCCGTGAGTGAAACATGGACCAGCTTTGGGCGCTCATGGCATCCTGGTACGTACCGAAGTAGGGCAGACGATTCCGGATGAAATCGTCTACCTGCGCAAGGGCCTGTTTTCGGGTCACCGGCCATATAAAGTGTTCCGGGTCGATGGCCCCGATGGTTTTAACGCCGTTTTTTGAGATCATATCAACAATATCGACAACATCATGGTCAAACACCATGGGGTCGGGTATGGATACGGCGCCGTCATAGCGACCGCGGTTGGATACATCGTAATTCCACCTGCCCCCGTCAGGCCGGCCGCTTTCCATGAGGATGTTGTGTTTTTTGCGCATATGGCGGTAAAAGGATTCCATAAGAAAGCGCTTTTTGCCCTGGAAAAAGCGGCCCACCGCCTGCCTGTCTGTCAGGAAATGCGCCGTGTCAATGACATTGACAGGTATTGGCAGGCGCGATGCCGCCTGCTTCAGCAACTGGTCCATGCGGTATTCATCGGGAAGCTGGTACTCAAAACAGCGGAAGCCTTTTTTCTGGATCAGATGCCGCACGTTTTCTTCAATACTCTGGGTGTTTTCAGGGTCGTCAAGCCGAAAATAAAGCACCTGGTAGCCTTTTTTGACCAGTTCATCGGCAAAATGGCGCATGGCGGCAAAAAAACCGGCAACTTTCTGGATGTGGTGCACGGCATAGTCGGTTTCCTGCCGGACTTCCATAATGGTGTAGGCAATATCCGGGCGGGGTCGATCAAACCATGGGTGGAAGCCATTGAGCTGGTCTCCCAGGATTAACCGGAGGGTTTTTTGTTTTTTCATGGTCACTCCCGGCTGTGCACGGTTAACAGTTCATGTGGTTACGGTAACGAGGCCAAGATACCCGCGACCGTCAACACCGCGCCCGAAGGGATACGGTCAATTGCAGCGGGAATTTTTGCATTCTTGTTTAGACACGATAAATATTTCCACAGAAAAAGGGCCCCTACGAGATCTTCTTGATCATAATGTCTATCGATAAATGCAAAGAATTGTAATTGATGGCCGATGGCCGATTTAAGCGATTCCACGCTTTTCCCCCAGTGCGTTGCCAATCGC
>JAABUA010000057.1 GCA_011389515.1 Desulfobacteraceae bacterium | reverse complement strand
ATTTCCTCTATCCTTCTATAAGGCCGCAGTGCGCCGGGTTCCCATATAAAACTGGACAACACCCGTAATCATCAACACACCACCCAGAAAAAATGCCATTTCCAGACCCGCCAGGTCCATGATAATACCGGCAAAAACCGATCCGGTAAGCATCCCCATACTGTGACCAATGGTTATCATCGCCATTACCGTCCCCATGGCCTTACTCCGGTTTCCCCGGACAACGGCCAGGGCCATCACTGCAGGCATTGAAATCCCCCCGCCAACACCGAAAATCATGCTGGCCGCGAACAGGTCATAAAACCCCCCGGCCCTGCCCATCATTACCATGGACAAGGCCACCACGACACCGCCTGCCATGACCATCTTTTTCTTGCTCCACCGATCCGACAGAAACCCCATGGGAATGTGCATCAGTCCGCTTACGCTGACACCCAGCATGACCAGAAAACCGATGGCGGAACTCGAAAGATCAAATTCGACGCTGCCGTATACCGGCAAAAAGCCCCATACAACACCGATGCATGATGTGTACAGGAACCGGAACAAAACCATGCTCACAATCACGGGATCGGCAAGAATCAATCCCCACCGGACCGGTGCGCGCCCAAAGGAAGCGATTTTTTCAGACGAGGCTTTCGGCAGCATGGTCAGAGACAATAAAAAAGCGATGAAAGCCATCCCCGCCATGCTGCCAAATGCCGTGTTCAAGCCGAAATGATCCTGGATGACACCCCCCAAAAGCGGCCCGATACTCAACCCGATAAAAATGGACATGTTGAATATGCCCATGGTGAGGCCTTCTTTCCCCCTGGGGGTGATCTCCCCCACGTAGGCCTGGGCGACCGGCATGATCAGGGCCGATGCCACGCCCTGCACAAGCCTCACGACAATCAGCGCGTATACATTGTGCGCCAGCATGAAAAACAGGGAGATCAAAAAGTAAAAAAAAAGTCCGGCAACAAGAAACGGCTTTCTGCCATGAATATCGGAAAGTCTGCCGAAAACCGGCAGAAAAATGGACCGGGTCAATGAAAAGCCGCCAAAAATCATGCCGATGGCGAATCCGCCGGCCCCCAGCGTCGCGGCATATACCGGCAGCAGCGGCACAACAATGCCCACTCCGGTCACTGTGACAAACATGGCAATAAAAAGGGTGACAAATATCTTTGTGTTGATTTTGTTCATGATGTTCGGTTAATCACCCTCTTTTTTCAGCCACACCCGCGTTGCGCCCCATCCGCCCGCTTCGGGCGGCGCATCTGAATAAGTTTTCACCAAGGGGTGAGACCCCAGGATGGATTGAACCCGTTTTTTCAGTATTCCTTTTCCTTTGCCATGGATAATGCGTACACTGAAAATTCCTTTTTCAAGGCAGGCTTCAAAGTAATCGGAAAGCAGCGGCTTGACCTCCTGCGGCCGGAAGGTATGAAGATCCAGCTCATCGGTTACAGGGATCTCTATGGGCCCGGAAAACCATTCTTCCGCATCGTTTTCATCGCTGTATTCATCATCAGACGAGTTCACAGGCACTCCTGTTTATTATTGAGCATTGCTTTTTGCATCGGTTATGGCACAATACCCATTTTACAGGGATAAAAACAGTAAAGGAAGAGATAATGTATGTTGAAATACTTGTTGCGGTGACACTGATCACCGGCGCCTACCTGTTCGGCAGCATCCCCTTCGGGCTGGTCCTGTCGAGAATATTTTTTTCCGCTGACCTGAGGACCATCGGCAGCGGCAATATTGGCGCGACCAATGCAAGGCGCGTGGGCGGGTGGCCCCTGGGCCTGGCAACCCTGATCCTGGATATGGCCAAAGGGGCCATACCCGCAGCCATCGGTCTTCTTTTCTTTGGTAGATCCGGATACATGGCGCAGACAGCGGTGTGCCTTGCAGCCCTTGCCGCTTTTTTGGGGCACCTTTATCCGGTGTACCTGGGATGCAAAACCGGCGGGAAAGGGGTCGCCACGGCCGGAGGATGCTTTCTGGTTCTGTCGCCTGTCGCCGTTTTTTCGTCACTTGCCGTTTTCATCGGCGTGACCGCCCTTTTCAAACGCGTGTCCGCAGGTTCCCTGGCAGCAGCAGCCATGCTGCCGATCGCTGTCTATTTTGCAGAAAAAAGCGCGGTTTTTTTTCTGCTGGCGATGGTATTTTTTATTCTGATCCTTGTTCGCCACCGTGAAAACATCATCCGCCTGGCCAATAACACGGAACCCCGAATCTAGCGATTGGAAGCGATCTCACCCTTCGTATTACTACGGTTCAGGATAACGGCAGCGGCTACTGAAAACCAACAAAAATATTGGGCCGAAAGCCAATGTTGAGATAGGTTTTAAAAAACAAGCATTCCCAACACTGCAACTACTCCCGCGAGGATGAAAAAGGTTTCCATGACAAACCCGCGATGGAGGGTGGAAAAAATCATTTTTTGTTCATAGCCCTGGAGAAAAAGGTACATTACGGCCGGACACAAAACCAGAAGCATGCCTGCAGGAGGAATGATTCCTGCAACGGCGAAAAGGGGGAGCGCCAGTATCATGGCGACAAGTATCCCTTTCAACAGCCTGAGCGTTCTTTTTTCTCCAAGCAGGATGGGAATCGTTCCCCTGCCCAGGATACGGCTGCCCTGCATATCCATGATATCGAAATAAGCGGTACGCACCAATACCATGGCGCAAATCCACACAAAGACCAGAATGCCTGCAGGGGTAATATACCCTACCAAATACAAACCCGGGAGCAGGGCCGTGACGATGCCCCATCCAAGGGCCGTAAGAACGGTTTTTGAACCGGGAATGTTTTTCAGGCCCGGACGGGCGGACTGCCCGCCGGTCTTTGTGACATAATCCATATTGTAGAGAACGCCCAAAAGGCTCATGCAGAAAACCAGAAGAAAAAGCAGCGGCCCCATCAGCCAGGAGGTCAAAAGGGCGCCGGCGCATGCAAATATTGCCAGAGCAGACAGGGCGTAACGATTTTTTTGATAAAATTCGGCCCGGTATGGATCATTGTACCTGTCGGATTGACGTTCCAGCATCTGGTTGACGGTGTGCATGGCAAGTATATAAAACGCGGCCACAAGTATCGGGGCGACATGAAGCGGGAGCCCCTGCAGCCAGGTCGCTGCAAGTGTCAGGCATCCTGCGCCCGCTGCAAGGTAAATGTTGGAATTGACCAAAAACCGCATCAGTGAAAAAGCGGTGCGATACAGCGGATTCTTTCCTTCGGCCATGCGGGCTTCGAGATCCTGGTAAACCTGCTTGATGATCCAATTGGGCGTTGAGGCGCCTGCGGTGATCCCAATGTGTCTGGCATCTGCAAGACTTTTGATATCAATATCCTCGGCTGTCTCCACATGCAGGGCCGTTTTTCCTCCTTCGGATGCGATTTCCGCAAGGCGGCGGGTATTCCCGCTGTTATACCCGCCAACCACGATAACCGCATCAACGCCTGCAGCAAAGGATTTTATCTCGGCCTGGCGCTTTTCCGTCGAATCGCAGATGGTGTTGAATATCTTATAGTCGGGATGATATTTCCGGGTCCAGTTGTGCACCGTTTCAAAGAATTCCGAGTTCTGGGTCGTCTGGGTAACGATGATGGCTTTTTCAAAATCCGGAAGCTGCGAAAGCGACTCAACGCTGTCGATGACATACCCTTTTTCACCCGCGTAGCCGAGCAGGCCGATTACTTCCGGGTGATCCCGGTCGCCGACGATAATGGACGAATACCCCTGGCGCGCATGCCGGGATATAATGGATTGTACTTTTATGACCCTCGGGCACGTGGCATCGATGACATCGAAACCGGCATCGATCAACGCCTGGCGGTGTCGCGGGGGGACGCCATGGGCCCGGATAATGACAATACCTTCCCCGTGCTCCGGGATCTCATCGATCACGGAAATTCCTTTTTCCTCCAGCAGGGAAAGGACCTGGGGATTATGTATCAGCGGGCCATAAGTGCAGATAGGCGCAGACGTCGCATTTGCCGCATCAAAGGCTATCTCGACAGCCCTGCGGACGCCCATGCAGAAGCCTGCGGTCTTGGCGATAATAACTTTCATATAGCGCTTGACCGGGAACCGTCTTTTTCGCCGATTTTTCTCGTCAGGAACCGGATTCTTTCCTGAAGTAGACCTTATGGTCTACCAGCGACAAGGAATGGATGACGCCGCGCACAAACTTCTGCTCCCCGAAAAGATTGACGAGCCTGAACCCGCCTTCTTCCGGTTCCACAGAATCCACGGCCTCCATGATCAGCTCTTCCTTGTTGCCATCTATCATATAGGCATTGGCTTCACACATGGGCATATTCTCCCTTTATAACTTTCTTAACTCTTATTACTTTTATATATTATCCCGCATTCCGGGCAAGTATTCGGACACACCTGTAAAACCCATTTTTACCTCAAAAGAGGGGCGAGATGTTCATCAATCAATGTATCGACAACATGCGGCAGCGGCAAGGAAAGAGCACCGACGATAACGACATTTTCCTGGGATATGGGGATAAGCAGCTTGCGGGCCGGACTCGACGCAACAGCCGCGGCTATTTTCGGCGTAACCTCTCCCATCATTGCATTGGCCATGACAATGCTGACGGACCCGATGATGATGTCCATCTGCGGCGCAGTGACAACGATTGCATTTTCACCGGAAGCACCGCGATTGGCCCTGGCTTTGAGCATCTGTGCCGTGGCAATGGCATTGGTCCCCAGTGCCACGATTTCAACATGCTCTTCAAACAGCATTTTCAATCGTTTTATGATCGCCGCGCCAATACCCCCGCCCTGGCCGTCAATAACGCAAATGGATGTAACAGGATTCATTGTTATAATTTTCCGGTTTTTTTGAGAATGCGACGCCGGCTTTTGGGAGGTTTCCTGGCCGGACCCTTTTTCTTCGTGGTTTTTCCCCGCCGGTTTTGCGAACCGCCCCCTTCTTCTTCCATGGCGGCTCCCGATGCCATCATTTCCGCCATCAACAGCTTATCCTCGAAATCACCGGATTCAATAATACCGGCTCCCCGGGCGGCAGCAAAACGGATTACTTCTCTGTCGTTGCTGACAACCACCGCTTTTTCCTTTTCCCTCTCCGCCATTTTCCTGATCAGGGAATCTGCGGTTTCACCATGCCGGGAAAATTTTATTCCCACGCCTTTCCAGGAGGAACTATTCTCAGGGAAAAAATATTTTTGGGATCCATCAAAAACGAGCGTTACCTTGTGCCGCTTTATCCGCTTGTACACAACCAGTTTCTCGATCAGTGCCTCTCTGCCGAATTCCAGCGCCTGCCGGTCCAGTTCCCTCAGGTCGTCCGACTGTCGAATAAAATTATACCCGTCTATGATTACATGCAAAGACATGACAAAACGCTCAAACAGGAGCAGGCAAGCATATCATTCGCTTGCCTTCAGCAATGACAGAATACGGTCGAAATCCTCATCACCATAAAATTCTATTTCCAGTTTTCCTTTTTTGCCGCGTCGCATGATCCGCACCTTTGTTCCAAAAAACCGGCCCAGATCTTCCTGGATACCCGCATAGTGGATATCATTGGGCATGGTCGCCACCGGCTCGAAAGGGTGCCTGGCCCGGTCATTGAGGCGTTTGACCAGTTTTTCGGTTTCCCGGACGGACAATCGACCGTTTACCACCATTTGCAGTGCTTTTCGCTGTATAACCGACGAATCGGCGCCCAGCAGCGCCCGCGCATGCCCCATGGAAATCGCATCCTTCCGCAGTGCCGACTTCGTCTCATCGGAAAGATGGTTCAACCGTAAAAAATTGGCCACTGCCGACCGGCTTTTGCCGACCCTTTCAGACACATTTTCCTGTGTCAGGCCGAATTCCGAAAGGAGGCGCTGATAGGCCTCGGCTTCTTCCATTGCATTGAGGTCTTCACGCTGGATGTTTTCGATAATCGAGAACTCCAGCATCTCTTTATCCCGTATGTTGCGTATAACCACCGGGACAAGTTCCAACCCCGCCATTTTAGCGGCACGAAGGCGCCGCTCACCGGCAATGATTTCGTAACTATCCTCTTCAGACATCCGCACCAGCAGGGGCTGCAGAATGCCGTGCTCTTTGACCGAACGAGCGAGCTCCGCCATTTCTTCTGCGGCAAACTCCCTGCGCGGCTGATAGGGATTCGGCCGTATCCGTTCAATCCGGCAATCAAAATAATCTCCGGGGCCGCCATTTCCATCTTCAACACCAATGTCCGGAAAAAGGGCATCCAGCCCTTTGCCGAGACCGGTTTGTTTTCTTTTCTTCCCGGTTGTGTCGGATTTCATGTGCGCCTCACTCAGTATTATAATAATTTACCTGGCCGCCTTGACTGCCACACTGTCCATTGTCCCGGATGTATGCTTTCTGAGAATTTCCCTTGCCAGAGACAGGTAGCATTTGGCACCGATGGATGAAGGATCATACACCAGAATCGATTTCCCGAAACTAGGGGCTTCCGCCAGCCGTATAGATCGGGGGATGCGGGTTTTAAAAACCTGGTTTTTAAAATATTTCTCGGCATCTTCGGCCACCTGTCCGGACAGATTCGTCCTCCGGTCAAACATGGTCATAAGGATGCCTTCGATCCGCAGGCCCGGGTTTATGTGACGCTTGATCCGCTTGATTGTCTGGAGCAGCTGCCCCAGCCCTTCCAGCGCATAAAATTCACTCTGCAGGGGAATAAGGACGCCATCGGCGGCAGCCATGGCATTGATGGTCAGCAAGCTCAGGGACGGCGGGCAATCAAGAACAATAATATCAAACTGTTGCTTGCACCTCATGAGCAATTGTCGTAATATTTTTTCGCGATTTTCTTCCCCGTGCATTTCAAATTCGAAGCCGATCAGTTCCACCCTGGCGGGGATCATCCAAAGCCGCTTTATATCGGTTTTCAATATGATATCGGATACTTGTTCCTTACCTATTAAACCATGGTACAGGGTGAATGCCAGCTTGCTCTTGTCTATACCCATCCCTGTGGTGGCATTGGCCTGGGAGTCGCAGTCAACAAGCAGCACCTTTTTCCCTGCAGCTGAAAATGCTGCGGAAAGATTGATGGCCGTTGTGGTTTTGCCGACCCCTCCCTTTTGATTTGCAATGCAGATGATATGTGTCATAATGGCAACACCTGTAACATATATTTTATTTTTTGAAAAGCCGTTGTCTTGCAAGCCGCCGCAGCGTTGACAGCAGGATTCAGACATCCTGATCTGTTTTCAGTAGCGATGCGCCACAAGACGGAAATAAAGGATAGGGATTGAAAAACCGGGTTTCCGGCATTATATTTTCTGGAAATGAACGTTATACATCCGTTTCAGCCAATCACTGACGTTGTAACGGCTTTTTACGCAACAATTTTTGAAGCGCTTTCCTATATACCAGAAAAGCATACAGATCACCATGTCCTTTTTTAAAAAATCCCTTGCCGCATTATCGGCTTTTTTCCTTCTATGCACCGCGGTTGCGCCGCCTGCGGACGCCCTTACCATAAGAGAGGAAAGACAACTTGCCGACGAGTTCCTGAAGGCCGTATACAGCTACTATGACGTTATCGACGATCATGTGGTCAACGACTATATCAATGCGATGGGTGAAAGACTCACCCGGGACATCCCGGGCGAGCCATTTCCATTCAAGTTTCACGTCATACGGGAAGACACCTTCAATGCATTCGCCGGCCCCGGCGGCAACATTTTTATTTTCAGCGGACTTGTGGAAGCCCTGGATACGGAAAATGAACTGGCAGCCATCATGGCCCATGAAATCGCACATGTTACCGGCAGACATGTACCGGACATGATCTCGCGATCCAAAAAAACGAGCATTGCCTCCATGGCCGGCGTGATTGCAGGCATTCTGGTCGGTCTTGGCGGGGCCCCCGCTGCGGGGGCAGCGCTTTCGGTGGGTTCCATGGCGGCGGGGCAGACCATGATGCTGGCATACAGCAGGGAAAACGAACTGCAGGCGGATTTTTTCGGCCGGAGATATCTTACGGATGCCGAATTTCACGAGTACGGCGCGCTTTCGGCGCTGAAAACAATCCGTTCAAGGGAATGGTTCGGAGAGGATGAAATTCCCACATACCTGAGAACACACCCTGCATCGGCGGAACGCATGGCAATGCTCGGCAGCACAATACCGGAAGAGCCGGCGGCCCTTATAAACACGTATGCGTATGAGCGAACCCGCATGAGGATAATAGCGCTATACGGAAGGCGGGGGAACGCACTGGATCGGTTGTCCCGCATGGATCAGAGCAATCCGGACAATCCGGCGATTCAATACGGCCTTGGGCTGGCATACGCAGAAGGCGGCAATCCGCAGAAGGCCATCGATCATCTCAAAAAAGCCGCTTCACTGAAGCCCGATGACCCCATTATCGCGATAGCCCTTGGAAGAGCATACTTTCTTGCCGGTCAGAACCAAAAGGCCGTCAAGACACTGGAAACAATCGAAAACATCGAGCAATACGGCCCCGAAGGTATTTTTTCAATGGGGCGCGTGCAGATGTCGAAAGGCGACAACAAGGGGGCAATCGAGACTTTCAAAAAACTGCTCGATCATTACCCGGATGACAGGCAGACGCTCCTGTTTTTAGGGCAGAGCCTGGGACAGGAAGGAAATATCGGGGAGGCGCATTACTTCCTTGGACGATTTCACAAGGCGCAGGGAAACCTTGAGAACGCCCGATTTCATTTTAACCGGGCACTTTCGGAAATAGATGATTCCGGAATAAAAGCAGAAATCGAAGACAGATTACGGGAAATCAGTCCCGCCCGTCGGAAGGAGCAGATCCCGGAAAGGGGCAGATGACGGATGTGGAAGGATAAAGCGGGTTATGACTGATCGAACCGGGAAAATTTCATGGTAAAGGTTCCCCTCCCCTGAGATGCGGATCGCAGGGAAGTCGTGTAACCGAACATTTTTGAAAGCGGTGCGCTGGCGCTGATAATCTGACTGTCGCCTTTTGCGGAGATCGACTCTATTTTTCCGCCGCGGGCGCTTAAATCCCCGATTACGTCCCCTGTGAACGTTTCCGGCACAAATACCTCCAATTTCATGATCGGCTCTAAAAAATATGGACTGCCTTTTGTCATTGCCTCCCTGCATGCCATCTTGGTGGCGACACCATAGGCGAATTCCGACCCCAGGTTTTCCCGGTGTGATCCGCCGGTAAGAACCGCTTCCACGTCGACAACGGGATATCCCATCAACTCCCCGTATTCCATGGATTCCCTGAAACCTTTTTCCACCGCGGGTATGAATTCCGGCGGCACGGCATTTACCGACGCATCCGCGGTAAAACGGAGACCGCCACCCCTGGGAAGGGGGATAAGCTCAATGAAGACTTCTGCGAAATGTCTTGTTCCGGATACTTCCCTGTCGAACACGCCGCTTGCGGATGCTTCAGCGGCAAGGGTTTCCCGGTAAACCACCTGGGGTTTCCCCACATTGACATTCGTGTTGAATTCTCTTTTCATCCGGCTGATAACGATTTCAAGATGCAACTCCCCCATTCCCGACAGGATCGTCTGCCCGGTATCTTCGTCCTGCTTGACATGAAGCGTGGGGTCTTCCGCCATCAACTTTTCGAGCACCTGGTCCAGTTTTTCCTGGTCATCATGGGTCTTGGGTTCTATTGAAATCGATATCACCGGCTTGGTAAATATCATCTGTTCCAGCAGGACCGGTTCCTTTTGATCACAAAGCGTTTCTCCGGTGGAGGAATCCTTCAGCCCCACGACGCCGACGATACTCCCCGGTCCCGCCGATTCGATACGCTCCCGCTTGTTTGCATGCATCTTCAGGATACGGGATATTTTTTCGGTTTTTTTCCGGCCGGGATTGTAAACATCGCCGCCTGCTTTCAGCCATCCGCTGTATACCCTCACATAGGACAGCTTTCGTCCTTCTGTCATGGAAACCTTGAATATCAGTGCAACCAGCGGGCCTTTTTCATCCGCCGTATAGGATATTTTCTCACCGGTTTCAAGGTTCCTTCCAACAATCGGGGGCACGTCCAGCGGCCCCGGCAAAAACTGGACCACAGCATTCAACAGCGGCTGAATACCCTTGTTTTTCAGCGCTGAACCGCAGAGGACCGGAACCAGTTTCAAGTTGATCGTCGCCCTGCGTATGGCATCCTCCAGTTGCGGCGTCGTGATTTCCGCCTCTTCGAGATATTTTTCCATGATGTCATCATCGACTTCAGCCAGGGTTTCAATAAGCTTGTCCCTGTATTCGACGGCCAGTTCCTGGAGATCGGAAGGGATCTCGTCAGACTTGAACGGCTCTTTGGGCTCATCGGACTCCCAGATCAGTCGGCGCATGCCCAAAAGGTCAATCACGCCCCGAAAAGCGTCTTCGCTGCCGATGGGCAGCTGAATGATCAATGGATTGGCATTCAGCCGCTCCTTCATCATTTCGACAACCCGGAAAAAATCCGCCCCTATCCGGTCCATTTTGTTCACAAAGGCCATCTTTGGCACGAGGTACTTGTCCGCCTGGTGCCAGACGGTCTCGGACTGGGGCTCCACGCCTCCGACTGCACAGAATACACCCACGGCGCCATCGAGAACCCGAAGCGACCGCTCCACCTCTATGGTGAAATCCACATGGCCCGGGGTATCAATGATTTGTATATCCTTGTCTCCCCATTGGCAGGTGGTTACCGCAGAAGTAATGGTGATGCCCCGCTCCTGTTCATCCGGCATCCAGTCCATGATCGCTTCCCCGTCATGGACCTCCCCGATCTTATAGGATCTACCTGTATAAAACAGAATTCGTTCGGTAACGGTGGTCTTGCCGGCATCGATATGGGCAATGATACCGATATTTCTTAATTTCTGAATCTTAATATTCGTTTTCATCTCACCAACAACATATTTGCGTTTACCGGATAACCGATATCGATATGTCCGGCGAATGTTTCGGCCTCGTTGCCGTCAAGCAGGAGCTTGACACGGTCAATTCCGTCGATGTTTACGATCAGCGTGTTTGCAATGGAATACACCGACAGCAACTCCATTCGAATACCTCCCGGATAGGAACGTGCCGTTTTTTTGGACAGGTCAATATACGCTGTCTTTGCATCGTCAATGTATACGCCCAGCACCTGCATCTCCGGATCCAGCACCGGTATCAGGGAGCCCGCCCGCCCTTCGGCCGACCCCCTGCCGGGCCCATCGATCAGGGCTTCCATCATCATGCGGCAAAACGTAAAAATATCGCCTGGATGTTCGATATTTCGGATTTCACTGGTCAGGTACCGTCCACCCGGTTCAATAAAAAAAAGGTAAACCCTGTCTTTATGGTCGCTTTCAATCGCGGCCTGATCCTCTGCCTGCGCCCCCCCGGGTACATCCCCGTACGGTGCGAAAATACAGATGCCAACAGCGGCAAACCATATCACGAAAAATACCTTGAGAGATAGAGACAAATATGTTTTTCCCGTAAAAAGTTTTCAGGCTACGACAACAAGTCGCCTTTTTTTTCACCCCTTTTCAAACAAATTATGGACATGTGACTATAATCCAGCTTGAAATTCAAGTCAATCCAAAGAAAAATTTGACCTGCATGCAAAGCAAATATGCTTGACTTTATATGCTGTCCTGTGGCAGTTAGTTGTTTTTACAATTTATCCTGATCTTTTTGCGCATTTGCTAATAATAAAATTCAAGACATTGCTTTCCGGAAATGCGGGCGAATAAACGTTGCCAATTCGATCCGCATCCGCAGCAAAAACGGAGGATACGATATGGGAGAATCAGCAATCAAACTTGGCGGAAAACAAAAAAGCAGTTTTCTCGACAAGGTGAAAGAACTGCTTCCGGAAGGGGGCAACCTTGATCTTTGCCTGACGTGCGGCGCCTGCTCATCCGGATGCCCCGCAACCGGCATCGGCGGGATGGATGCACGCAAATTCCTTCGCATGGCGGCACTGGGCCTGGACGAGGAAATTACAAAAAGTGAATGGGCCTGGCATTGTACCATGTGCCAGCGATGCATCTATGTATGCCCGATGCAGATCAACATTCCCCAGCTCGTTTTTTACGCACGCCAGAGCTGGCCAAGGGAGGAAAGGCCCAAGGGTATCCTCGGATCATGCGACATGGCCTTGAGAAATGACACGTGCAGCGCAATGGGCACCACGGAAGAGGACTTCCGCTTCGTAGTCGAAGACGTTCTCGAGGAGTACCAGGAAGCCCAACCCGAGTTTGCGGACATGCAGGCGCCCATTGACAAGCAGGGGGCATATTATTTTCTCAACCAGAATTCCCGCGAACCGGTCACCGAACCGGACGAGATGGTGCCGCTCTGGAAAATTCTTCACATCGTCGGAGCGGACTGGACATACGGGTCCAAGGGCTGGGCTGCAGAAAACTACTGCCTGTTCATGGCGGATGATGAATCATGGAAACGCATTGTTGAAATAAAGGCTAAGGCGGTCGACGACCTTGGATGCAAGGTCTGGCTCAACACCGAGTGAGGGCACGAACTCTTTGCAGTCCGGGCCGGACTCAAAAAATTCAACATTTCCTACAATTTTGAAATCCAGAGCATCATCCAGCTGTACGCCCAGTGGATAAAAGAAGGAAAGCTCAAGGTCAATTCCGACTGGAACAAAGATCTGAAAGTAAAGTTCACGGTACAGGATCCCTGTCAGCTCGTACGAAAATCTTTTGGTGATCCCGTTGCCGACGATCTTCGCTTTGTTGTCAAGAGCGTGGTCGGTGAGGAAAACTTCATCGACATGACTCCCAACAAGTCCAACAACTACTGCTGCGGCGGGGGCGGCGGTTTCCTCCAGGCCGGGTATCCCGAAGAACGCCGGCAGTACGGCAAGGTCAAGGCGGACCAGATCCTGGCCACCGGCGCCCCTTATTGCATCACCCCCTGCCATAACTGCCATGCACAGATACATGACTTAAGCGAGATCAGGAATCATCCCTGGGAAACACTTCACCTGTGGACGCTGATCTGCCTGTCTCTTGGCATTCTCGGCGAAAACGAGCGGGAGTACCTGGGCGAAGACCTGAAAAATGTGGCACTTTATGGCGCATAAACCGGTAGAACAATAGCGGCTTTCGAGAACTTCGGTTCTTCTTTCCCATAAAATCGCCCCTGTCTGCAACGGCAGGGGCGTTTCTTTATCCTCCCGTTAAAAAAGCCCCTCGATCTCTTTCGGGGACAAGGTTACTCTTTGGAGAAAGGACCACATCTTCTGTATCTGGATCGTAAGAGGGGTCCTGAGGGTTGTAACCTCGTAATCGCCCAGGGTTCCTGTCACCCGGGCCTGGAGTACGACGCGGCGCAAAAAGTCAATGGTATGGTGTTTGAGAAGGCCGACAAAAGGTATCCGGTCCAGAAGACCGTCGTTTCTTGCCAGGGTGACGAGCATATAAATCGGCTGGTCCGCGAAAGCCGTTTCATTTTGCAGCCCGATATACCCTTCCATATATATCGGAATGGAACCGCCCGTAAAAAGAAGGTCCTCCACATTGATCGTGCCGTAGTCGATGCTGAAAATACTGTAGGCATCGGTGACCGGGTCCTGCGTGGGAAGCCTGAGATCAAAAACGCTTAAGACCGCCACCAGAAGCGGAAAGCTGTAAAGCCTTCCATTACTGACCGCTGCCTCTCCTTTTCCCGTAATTGCCTGCATATTCAGAGACCTGCCTTCCAGGGAAATCCTGGCTTGCACCTCCCCTTCAAAGGCCTGCTTTCCCATAATTTCATATGATTTCGCAAGGTGTTCAAGATTCAGACGGGAAACGCCGATCTGCGCGGTCCATGTTTTATCGCCTGTGTCGATCTTTGTTGCTGCAGAATCAATGCTGCCGCCGTAGGCCAGTACCTGAAAATTGCTGACATCAAGGGCTGGCGCATCGTATGTGAAATCGGCGGAAAGCTCTTCTCCCCGGAATTTTCCGACCCGGATGTCCGCAAGCGACATCGATCCGGAAAGCCTGCTCCCGGAAAACCGGAAATCCAAAGACCCGCTTGCACCGATTGTTGGCAGGTCAGCATACGCTATTTCGGCATCCTCTATTGTCGCGGCAATATCTCCGGACAAAAGGACTTTTTCATCCTTACCGGCCTCTATTCTGCCGGTAAGGCTTGCCCTGCCGTCTATTTTCAAGCCTTCCATTCCGGGTGCAATGGGCAGCCGGCCATAGCGTTCCGGGGACAGTAAAAACGATTCGGTATGGATGTCCAGGTGCAGACCGGATTTCTCTCCGGCCAAGGGGAAGCGACCGCTTCCATACATGTCGATGCCAAAAACCAACCCTTTTACATCAACCAGGTCAAAGCCATAAGAATCCTGGGTCACCCGACCACTCAATGACTCTGCGACGCGGCCGTATTCCGGATGGGAAAGGGAAACATCCAGAAATGCAACTTCGGCATTTATGCCGGATAAGGAGTCAATGACCGATTCGTTGACAGGCTGCCAGTTTCGGGCCTGAAGATTTACATCAAAGCGGCCGTCAACCTCCCAGCGGCCAGTATCCACATTGAGCCAATCCAGGATATCACGGTTTACGGGGAGATTTTCCCCGTAAACCGTAAAGTCCGATGCCAATTGATCTTCATCAATCAAAAGGGCACCGGCTCCCCGGACCGGGCTTCCGTTCGTATCGCCCGTAACATCATCGAACAAAATGCGCGATGCATCTGTCGTCCACCGGATAATTCCGCCGACGTTGGAAAATACAAACGGCAGTGCCGGCGGCGCAAGCGTTTCTGCCTGCAGGGTCAAGTCAAGCGAAACCATATCGCCGGTCAGCCCGATATTCCCACCGACTTTTGCATTTGAAGGCCCTGCAAAACGGATGCCGTCCTGAACCTCTTCCGGGAGCATGGCGATCAAGACGTCGTTTTGTGCCACATTCTCCAAACGGATATTCAAATCGGGATTTTCCAGGTCCATTTCCCGAATGTAAAACGTCCCTGCAGCTGCGGCCTGCCCCTCCCAGAAACGGGCTTCAGCCCTTTTCAGGGTCACTTTGCCCCCCGTTTGAATGACGGCTTCCGCTTCAAAAAAAGAGGACTCGATATCCTGATGTGCCAGGGTTCCGGATGTATCCCGAATTTCCAGTGCAACATGATAATCAAACCCGCCTTCCGGTTCCCAGGCGCCGCTGGCCGAACCACCTATCTCCCCACGGTCGATCCTTCCCGGGCGAAGCCACTCCGGAAACATTTCAAAAATACCGATTTTTTGAAGTACGACAAGATCCAGATGTTTTGCGCCGCCACGAAAATGGAATGCTTCCGCGCCCGTTTCCCCCAGCGACACTGCCGCCGCCGGTATGGTTACGCGTCCTCCGGCCACATGAAAATCCGCGCCATGGATTAGGGCTTCCCTGCCGGTCAGTTGTATCTTTGCACTGCCATTGGTCACTACAAGTCCCGTGTCCGGATGCCCTGCGGTAATCCCGGTAAGGGCAAGGTCTCCGATCCATTGCCGCGAAGATGTCAGAAACGTGACCGTTCCGGATAAGACCCCGCGGATTTTTACCACTGACGGATCGATGGCGACACCTGCAAGGTCGAATGCCGGCAGGAACGAAACGTCAAAACCGTCTACCACCAGATCTGTTTCAATAAAGCCGTATTCCCCGTTTGCATGAAACTTTGCCTTTACATCGTTTTCACCGGCTGAAAAAGAAACCGTGCCGGCAATTTCCCGATCGTTCATCTGCTTTGCCGATAAACGTATCCGCTCAATGCGAAGCGGCTTTAAATATTCCGGAAAGCGCAAAAAAACGGCGCCGCCGCCGATCTCCAAATCGGGAAAAGCACCAGAAATATCCGTATCCTGAAAAAAGGAAGCCGCCCACCGGGCGAGACCCTCGCTCGCCGCAGCTTCCACGCTGCCGATGTGGATCCGCCCGGCCTGGTAGCTGCCGGTCAACAAGGCGCCGAACCGGTGCTGAACGGAAACATCCCTAAGAAGAATCGTCTCCTCCGGTATTCTTTCCGGATGTATTGTCATGCGCGCTGCATGCAATCCGCCATACAGGCTGAAACGCAATCCCTCGATTGCAACCTTTGCATCAACCCGGTTTTCAATCTTTGTTTCGACATAGGAAGACAATATCGGTCCCAGGGGGGCAAAGAAAACAGCACTCCCCGCGATCAGGACAAAAAGCAAAAGCCCTGCCAAAAAACGCTTTATATGAATACGCATAGATATCTGCTCGTGAAATCCGGATGTCCAATGAGTGCGGGGATTAAATGCCTATGAAAAAGCGGCGGCGAAGTTCATTGACCAGGCCGGAATCCGCCGCATATGGCACATCCGGCCGGGGAGGTATTGTCATTGCCAAATCCTGTTCAAAAGGCGTATCCTTGATTTTCAGATTATAGGCATGGTGCATCAGAAATTCAAGGTTGACGACATCTTCGACGTTATATGCAACCAAGGTATCAAGCGCGCGGGGATCTCCACGGTTCTGGTATTCCAGCCACAGGAGCACGGCAAAATAACCATCGACGCCGTCCAGTTCCTTTCTCGATATACCGAATCGTTTTTCAACGCTTTTCAATCCGCCCTTAAATCCCAGGCTGTTCAACACATATCTCAGGTCGATATGGGCATGGGGCAGCCGTATGTCAAAAAAGGACTCGATAAACGGTACGTCGAAAGATTTTCCATTATACGTCACCAGTAGATCGTACGTGAAAATATCATCGATAAAGCATTCAAGATTGTTCCCGTTGACATAGGTCAGAATCTTTTCCCCGTCGTAGAGGGCGATGGTGGTGATGCTGCTCACATCCCTTTCGAGACCGGTGGTTTCAATGTCAATGTATGCGGCCCTATGTTTGAAATTTCGAAACATCCGCCAATGATCACCGGATTTCAGTTTATTGTAAAACCATGGCGCCTCCTCTGCAGCCAGGGCATGCATTGATTCGTCAATTACTTGGGCAGCGGCATAATAGGTGGCTGCGCTGAAAAGCGGTTTCGGACCGTTTAAAAAAGAATGCCAGTTATGGATATCCGCTTCCCACAGCCGTTTTTCCGTCCGCGGCCCGATCCCCTGGATATGGCAGAATGTATTTTCAAGCACGATTTGCGCCTTTCTTTCCTTTCCCATAACGGTTCGATGCTGCTCTTCCGGCCGTTATTTTGTCTCAACATTCACACGGTTTTCGATCAGCCGATCGATGACCGCCTCATCGGCAATGGTGGAGGTGTCGCCGAGTCCGCCTTTTACCTGGTCTGTCTGTCAGGCGGTTGAAAAATAATTTTCATTCGATTTCCCTTTACATTATGATAGACCAATCCTTACGAACTCGTAACGAACTCGTAAAGTCGTTTTTTCGATGGCAAAGAAAAAAACATTTTTAAATACGCGCATTGAAGGAAGACAATCCCGCAGATGAAAGTTTCCATTACAAGAACGCTGAATTATTTTGATATCGGCACCGACTACCGGATAACCCTCGGCGCGCTGTTCCGCGTGCTGCAGGAGGCATCCGGCAAACATGCGGATGACGCGGAAAATGCCATGACCGCTGTGGGGCGCCGATGGATTTTAAGCCGGATCGCAGCGGATATCGACCGCTACCCGGTATACGGTGAAACCGTGACCGCCGTTACATGGCATAGATCGTCAAAGGGATACAAGACTTACAGGGAGTATGAATTGTATGCCGGCGACGCCCGTGTTGCCTCGGCAACCACCGTATGGTTATACTACGATCTTGATGCCCGCCGCCTGCTGAAAATCCCCCCCGATACCGGTGAAAAATACGGCACAGTGGAACAGGCCGCGACCCGGTTTGATATAGATGCATGGAAGCCCGAGGCAGAGATCGATCCGGATCACACGACGCGCATCACCACCCGACCCACGGACTATGACCCCCTCAACCACGTAAACAATGCCGTGTATTTCGATTACCTGTCAACGCTGCTTTGCCGAAACGGCTTTGATCCAGGCCGGCTGAAATCGATTCATCTGCACTACAACAAGCAGATCGGCAGGGATATAGAAACGCTTGAAGCCTCCTGTGAAAGCAGGAAAAACACAGGGGTGTTTAAAATATATGACAATGATACGGTATTTGCAATGGGGAAATGGGAGACCGGTTGACCCGGGAGAAGGTTGTGTACCGCCCTTAGCAACCGTGCGGTGCCCGCCCGATGTTGCTTACGGGCGGCACCGGGTGCCTGGCTAGGAAATTGGTCATTTATATAAAACCAAAAGCTGGTGCACCCGTAAAAAGTCTCGATCAGACGACTTCGTAAAAAGCGGATGCCGATAAATCCGATTGCCTGATCTCTGGGTATATAAAATGATCAATTTCAACCAAGCGGTTCCGGGTGTTGTCCGCAGCAACAATTGCAGGGGGTTGCTTATAGCTCATGGCGAAGTGTAGACAA
>JAABUA010000056.1 GCA_011389515.1 Desulfobacteraceae bacterium | reverse complement strand
GGCACCCTGGATTGTTTGAGCCCCGTTAGGGGCGAGTTTCCAGGATGCGGATTGTCAAGTCCCCAAGGCCTCACAGTTGCGAAGGGCAATACCAACACCGGGCTTTTTGAATTTTACCTTTTCGGTTCAGGCAGCGCCTTCCCTCTCCAGAAACAGCCGGTATTCATACATGCGGGCAAGGGACCGGACCGCCTGTTCCGGTGTGGGGAAAAAAAGCGCCTTGCTTTTGAAGTCGCCAAAGGAATACACCGTCTTGTCCTTTTCTCCGCGCAGGATATTTACCCCCAAAATCGGTTTTTCATATTTTTCCATCAGGGAAACCAGGTGCTGCATATATTTTTCCTCGAATGCATCCAGCAGTGTCAGGACGGATTCCATAAAGGATTCAGGCGTTTGAGGATCTGCTTTCCGGATGGAATCAGCCATGCGGGAAACCATGTGCCGGCGGCCCACGATGCCCAGGTTGATCACTGCATCGCAGCCGTCCCATTTCATCATTTCTTCCATGACAAACAGGGGAATGTCCGGGTCGTTTTCACCCACGATATCGACCGGGTTCCCCCGGCTCCAGAACGGCGGCAGGATTTTGTCTATAGAACCGATCATCTCGTCGGTGAGATCCGGAACGGCAAGGTTGTAATGTTCGCAAAGATCCGAGGTAACCACCCCCCATCCTCCGCCAAGGGTCATTATCCCAACGCGATTCCCCCTGGGCAGGGGTACGGATGAAAAAGCGGCGGAGAGATCCAGCAGGTCCAGGGGTTTGTCCACTTTTATGATGCCCGCCTGGCGGCAGGCGGCAGAAAAGACCTTGTTGTCGGAGGCCATGGCGCCGGTATGGCTCGATGCGGCCTTGGCGCCCGCCTCTGTCTGCCCGCCCTTGAGCAGCACAACGGGTTTTTGCCGGCCAACCCGCCGGGCGCTTTCATAAAACCGCCGGCCGTTTTTAACGCTTTCCACATACAGCATCACCGTCCGGGTCAACGGATCCACCTCGAATGCTTCGAGGTAGTCCTCGATGGCAATCATCGCTTCGTTTCCGGAACCACAAAACCCGCGGATACCGATGCCTTGAATTTCCGCAAAACCGAGCAACTGGACGCCGATGTTGCCCGACTGCGCCACAACACCGACCGAACCGGGTGCCGGGCGAACATGCGTACCGGTACAGTAAAAATTCGCATGGGGATTGCAGATTCCCATGGTATTCGGACCGATGATAAAAACGCCGGCTTCACGGGCGTTTTTTACAAGGGTCTTCTCCAGGCGAAGCCCCTCTTCGCCGGTTTCCCCAAATCCCGATGCGATCAAAAGCATGCTGGTTATTTTTTTCGCCGCCATCTCAGGGATCAGGTCAAATACCTTCCGGGCGGGAATGGTTACCACGGCCATGTCCACCCGTCCCGGGATATCCGTGATGGACCGATAAACGGGACGACCGGCAATCTCCCCCCCCTTGGGATTCACGAAATAGACATCCCCTTCAAACCCGCCGCCCAGGAGGTTGGTCAGAAGGGTGTACCCCCATTTCCCAAGCCGGCCCGATGCGCCGACAAAGGCAACGGATTTCGGATAAAAGAACGATCCCACAATGCCCGGTTCAACCGGTGAAAGATACTGTTTTTCGTCTTTCGCAGACCCTTTGATGATCAGTGCGTCAACAGCGACCGGTTGTCCCTGGGGGGTAATTATCAGGGGATTGATATCTACTTCCCGTATATCCGGGTTTTCCACGACCATTTCCGACAGATTCACAAGGATATCAACCAGCGCCTCCCTGTCCACCGCCTCCTCGCCCCGGAAGGCATCCAGGATTTTTACGGCCCGGATTTCCTCTATCATATGGCGGGCATCCGCCCGGGACAGGGGGGCCAGTCGAAAACTGACATCCGACAGGACTTCGGTAAGCACGCCGCCCAGGCCGAACATGATCACGCTGCCGTACTGTTCGTCCGTGAATACGCCCGCCACAAGCTCCCTCTTGCCGGTCACGTAGGGCTGAACGAGAAAACCTTCGAGATCTGTGCCTGCTCTTTCGGCTATTCCTACCGCCGCCTGTTCGACAGCGGCCCGGTTATTTACATTCACGCAAACAAGCCCTTTTTCGGTCTTGTGCATGAGGGTTCTGCCAAGCCCTTTGACCACCACGGGAAAACCGATATTTTCCGCTGCCGCAGCTGCGTCGGAGATATCTTTGGCCACGCTTTCGGCCACGACCGGAATATGCCAGCGACCCAGAAACTGTTTCGCTTCCCGCTCCGTCAATACAGCGGAATTCCCCTTTGCCGAATCTGCATGTTCATTCATAACCGTACCCATATACCTTTTCGCATTTTTGCCGCAAAACACCCGGAACCCATCTCAAATCGGACCAAAATCCATATTGTGAGACGGATTCCATTTATTTATACTCCCGGTAAATTTCATCGTACTGAAATTATATTACCCATCCGTTTTTGTCAAAGAAGATTCCCGTATAACCGGCGTTTTGCTGTTAAACGGTGTTTTTGAAGCACATAGAGGAACGGGGCTAATTGATTGCTTTTTGTTCGGATATGCCGTAAAAACAGTTGTTCGGTTTCGGCTTGTCCATCTATACAAAATTTTATTTCCAGGAGTGCAAAGATGATTAAAAAAACAGCCATATGGGTTCTTTTTGCCGCCTTATCCATCACCGGCTGCAAGATGATGGAACCGTTTATCGCGAAACCAACGGTGACGTTCGAAAAAATGCATCTGCAGGAGATGTCCCTGTTTGACGCAACGTTTTTGTTCACATTTGCGGTTCACAACCCGAATCCCATGGGAATAACCATTCAAAGAGGTGACTACAAATTCTTGCTTGAAGACGCCGTCATGGCAAGCGGAACAGTGGACAGGCAGCTCTCTGTTAAGGCGCGCGGATCCGGCCTTATCGACCTTCCGGTGCACATCAATTTCATGGACTTTTTCCAATCGGTAAACGCGCTTGCGCTTCGCGATGAAATGGCCTATGACCTTTCCGGCTCATTTGATGTCATGGGATTTACCATTCCCTACAAAACCGGCGGAAAGATGACCCTGCCGAACTTTCCGGAAATATCGGTAAAAAACCTTATGATTTCGGAACTCAGCCTTTCAGGAGCCAAGATGAACCTGATCTTGTCCGTAGCCAACCCCAACGCCTTTGCAATCGGTATGGATGGCCTCAAATATACCCTTGAAACAGGGGGCATCACACTTGCCAGAGGGACTGCGCAAAACATTTCTGAAATCGGCAAAAATGAACGCCAGGATATTTCCATACCGGTAGAAGTCGATTTCATCGCCATGGGTCGTCAGGCGATGCGTCTGCTCGATGGAAATACCGCGCCCTATGCACTTTCGGGAGACATGCACTTTACCGTTCCGGGTGGGGGAAAGAAAACGCTCCCTTTTTCCAGGACCGGTGAGATGTCTCTTAGCAGATAGCGCGCCCGAGGGGCCGCATTGCTGTTTCAAACTGTTACATATACAGCACGTATGTATACAAAAGAATACGAAGCAGCGGGTTTTTCTTTTTCGCCACATCCGCTGTCATACACGCAAACCGTGATACAAAACAAATAGTTGTGTAAAAGTCGGCCGGGGCTCCGCTTATGGCACTTTTTTTGCTTTCTTATGGATCAAAGGAAAAACGCAAACCAGCAACCACCAACAAAGGAGGATAAAAAAAGCGTTTATCCGGCAGGCCTTTATGAGCGCCTGCCACCGCCGCAAAAATGCCATCTTGTATTTTTCCCCCCTTTATCCCTTCATTGCCCCACCCCTTCCATGTTCCCCGTTTCCGGAAAAAAACGGGGAACATGGACCGACCTTTGTATATCGTCTCTTCCGGTCGATATTAAACGTTGATTTTTTTAAAACGGGTATATAAAAAGTACATTGTATACGTGGTTCAGCCTTACACATCCATCAAATCAAGGAAGACAGAATTAAGACTCATGAAAGACGAGACCGTCGATATCAAAAATTATCAATGCCGCATGATATCCAACAAGGGCAAGGGCTCCCCCATCATTTTTCTTCACGGGTACATGTTTACAAGTGACGTGTGGAATGAAATAGGGCTGCTGAGACTGCTCGAGCAGCGAAATATTCCTTTCAAAGCCGTTGATATGCCATACGGTAAAATAAGCGAATGCTCTCCACGGACCAATTCGGCGGAAAAAAACGTATCGCTCATTTCTTCTGTCGCGGGAAAGGACCCCGTTATTGTCGGGGCAAGCCTGGGCGGATATATTGCTTTAAAGTACAGTGTTTCCTATCCGGTGCGAGGCCTGCTTCTGGCTGCGCCGGTCATGACCATGCAGGAAGAACTGGTGAGGCACTACCGGAATTTCAATGCAAAGGTGTCGATCGTTTACGGGGACGGAGACAATATTGTGTCGGCCAATGAAATGAAAAAACTCTCCGGGTGTTTCAATACCGAACTGAAAGTATACAAAAATGCATCTCACCCGGCGTACCTGGATTATCCCGAACGGTTCATAGAAGATGTGCTGGAATTGTACGAAGCCGCTACAGGAAACCACGACGACGAGATGAAGTGATGACCTCTTACTGAATACCTTTCCTGAAAAAGTCCTCGGTTTCGGTGACCGCATCCGGTTTTCTGGTTTTTTCCCTTGGAACAGTGCCTTCCTTGAAGCATTCGTAGATAACCTTCCTCGATTCATCAATCGGGAGCAATCCGGTATCCGCATCGATTTTCGCAAAAACCACGCTGTCGGGAACCGAAAAAAAACGCCGTGGCTTGTCTTTCAAAACCGCCTCCATATAATCGAGCCAGATCGGCGCCGCAGCGGCAGAACCGGTTTCCCGGGGCCCAAGGGACTCGTTGCTGTCCATACCGACCCACACGCCGGTTACATAATCCGGCGTATATCCGATAAACCATGCATCCTGAAGGTTGTTGGTGGTTCCCGTCTTGCCTGCCGCCGGCCGGTTCAGGGCTTTCAGCCGCCAGCCCGTCCCTTCCTGTATGACCTGCTCCATCATGTGGGTAAGAATGAAGGCGGTGCTTTTATCAATAACCCTTTCCGGTTCAGGATTTTCAATATATATGACATTACCGTTCCGGTCTTCGATTCTGTTGATAAATTGCGGCGAAATTTTTTCCCCCTGGTTCGCAAATACCGCATAGGCTCCGACGAGTTCAAGCAGCGATGTTCCCGATGATCCCAGCGCAAGGGAAAGATCTCTGTCCATTTGGCTTTCGATTCCCATTTTTTCTGCGTATCTTACCAGGTAAGGGATGCCGATATCCTGGAGAATTTTTACGGTAATAACGTTTCTGGAATGGATCAGACCGTCCCGTAAAAGGGTGAAGCCGTGAAAAGTGTTGTCATAGTTCCTGGGTTTCCATGTGAAATCCTGTTCAACGTCCTCGTATACAACGGGCGTGTCCGCTATGGTTGTTGCCGGTGTGTACCCGCTATCAATGGCTGCGGCATAGATGATCGGCTTAAAGGCGGACCCCGGCTGCCTTCGTGACTGAACGGCGCGGTTGAACTGGCTTTCTGAAAAATCCCAACCGCCTATCATGGCCTTTACCCGGCCGCTTTCCGGCTCCATGGACAAAAGGGCGGATTGAACTTCGGGCGTCTGCTCCAAAGCAAGCTTCCATTCGGCGCCCGGAGAGGATTTTTGCTCCTTTATTTTCACTTCTATTACATCGCCTTTGCGTAACACTTCCCCCGGGCGCTGTACCAAAACAGTTCCATATGGCACCCTGGGATCGGGGCGACGCGCCCATTTCATGTCTTCTATGGCTATTATACCGACTTCATTTCCAACTCTGACTTTTACATTGTTTTTTGCATCATCGACATCAATTACCACGCCCTGGATGATCATTCCTTCGGTCAACGGCTCCATATCCATGCTCTGCTGCAGGGCACGGCTGAAATCCTCGATTTCCTGCATCTCCAGATTTCTGAGGGGCCCGCGGTATCCCCTTCTCTTGTCTATCTCCCGCAACCCCTTGTCAACGGCCTTGCTTGCCGCTTCCTGCATTTCGACATTCACGTTGGTGTAAACGGTAATTCCGCCCCTGTAAAGCAGATCCCTGCCGTACATGCTTTCCAGTACCCGCCGTACATGCTCCGAGTAATATGGTACTTTTTCCGCAAAAAGGCTTATTCGGGGTTGAATCTCGATCTCTTCGCTTATTGCTTCTTCCGCCTCCCGCGAGGTGATGAAATCCTGGGCAACCATTCTGTTCAATACATAAATCTGCCGGTTTTTGGCACGGTTGGGGTGCGCATTCGGCGAATATCGGCTCGGCGCACTGGTCAGTCCGGCAAGCATTGCGCTTTCGGCCAGGGTAAGGGCTGCTGCATTTTTGCCGAAATATCGCCTGGCGGCAGCCTCGACCCCATAGGCGCTGTTTCCCAGATATATCTGATTCATATACAGATAAAGGATTTCATCCTTTTTGAAGTACCGGTCGATGCGGTAGGCCAGGATCGCTTCTTTGATCTTGCGAGCGTAGCTTCGCTCGGGCGTCAGAAAAAAAGATTTTGCCACCTGCTGGGTAATTGTGCTTCCCCCCTGGACAACCGTACCGGCCTCGATATTTTTTATGAATGCCCTTGCAATGCTGTATATATCTATCCCTTCATGCTGGTAAAAACGGGAATCCTCCGCCGCTATGAAGGCCTCTACAAGATGAGCGGGCATTTCGGACATTTCGATGACAAAACGTCTTTCATCAAAAAATTCCGCTATGGTGCGACCGTCATCCGCATATACGGTTGATACCACGGGAGGGTTGTATTCCTCGAGGCTGGTAATTACGGGAAGATCCCTGCTGAAATAGTAATACGCGCCGGCAGCGACAGCGATACCCACCACCGCACCGATCCATAAAAGATGAAAAAGGATTTTGAAACAGCATTTGAAAAAACGACCCATAACCGGGGTTATACCTCTTTTGCATTTATTTCTTGATTTTACTTCATAAAAAGTTTACTGAAAAACAACATCGCGGGCAAGAAGCCCGCACCGTTGTTTCATTGCTTCATTATAAACATTTTTTCGGATAAATAAACCACGAAGGCAGCGTATCCCCGGAAAAGACCGGGCAGGAATGGATACGATTGACTTGTGGTTTTTTTTTGCCGACCACAGCAGCATTAAAATAAGATAAAAAATAAAACAAATAAAATATTTACTCTCAGGGGCAGTAAATGCACATCAGTGAAGGCATTCTTACATGGCCGGTGCTTGCTTCCGGAACAGCATTTGCACTTGCCGGTACCGCTGTCGGTTTGAAAAAACTGAAAACCGAGGATATTCCAAAGACCGCCATATTATCTGCGGCATTCTTTGTTGCATCGCTTATCCATGTGCCTATCGGTCCTTCCAGTGCACATCTCATGTTAAACGGAATCGTCGGCATTCTGCTTGGATGGGCCGCTTTCCCGGCTATATTCGTCGCCCTTTCACTTCAGGCATTATTTTTTCAATACGGCGGCATAACCACTTTGGGTGTGAACACCTTGCTGATGGCCCTTCCTGCTTTTTTATGCTATCTGTTATTCAAGCCGCTGATTGTAAAAAAAAACCATTCCATAGCGCTTGCAGCGGGATTTTCAGGGGGGGCTTTTTCCGTTTTCCTGAGCGGCATTATCATGGCTGCACTTCTTGTTTTTGCGGAAAGGCATTTTTTCGGGGTATCCATGATGGTCCTTGCCGCACATATTCCCGTAATGATTATTGAGGGAATTATCACCATGTTTTGCATCGGATTTCTGAAAAAGGTCCAGCCTTCCCTGCTGGGCACATGATTAGGGACAGGTTTTCAAAAGCATGCTACAAGAACCCTTTGCCGTTGGAAATTCCTTCATTCACCGGATCGATCCTCGCTTCCGGCTGATATCTGCGCTTCTATATTCCATCGTGGTCGCCATTTTATATGGGTTTTATCCCCTTATCGCTTCTGTTGTGATATCCGGATTGCTGATCCGAACTGCGGGGCTTAACGGTAAGGCCGTATTGAAAAGGCTTGCCCTTGTAAACGGTTTTGTCCTGATTTTCTGGCTTATTCTTCCCTTTACGGCAAAAGGAAACATTCTCTATACGATTGGTTTTTTGAATATATACGAACCGGGCGTTGTTCTGGCGCTGCAGGTAACATTGAAATCCAATGCCATTGTCATGGCATTTATCGCCATGGTATCAACTATGAGTTTTTCCACCCTGGGGCATACATTGAACAGCCTTGGCCTCCCGCAGAAATTTGTTTTTTTGTTTGTTTTGACCTACCGTTACATTTTTGTCATTGAACAGGAATACAAAAAAATATGGCGTTCCATAAAAATCCGGGGTTTTTCGCCGAAAACGACCATACACTGCTACAAAACCTATGCATACATGATCGGTATGATCTTTGTGAGGGCCTCGGCCCGGGCGGACCGGGTATACCGCGCGATGCTGTGCAGGGGATTTGACGGCTGCTTTTACACGCTGTCCGAATTTCCGTCATCTTCCAGAAACTGGCTTTTCCTTGTTATGATGATATTTCTCAGCGCCTTTATTCTTTTAATGGAATTTTGTTTTTATGGATGATTCTGTTTCAACCGATCCGATTATTCAACTGAGCGGCATCAGCTATTCGTATCCGGGTGAAAGTCCGGTTCTTAAAGATCTTTCTTTTGCGTTGCACAAAGGAGAACGCATCGGACTTCTTGCACCCAATGGAAGCGGAAAGACAACTCTTTTTCACGTCATTATGGGCCTTTTAGCGGTGTCAGAGGGAAACATTCAAATATTCGGCCGAAATATTGAATCTGAAAAAGATTTTGTGTGGGTTCGCCGAAAAATAGGCCTTTTATTCCAGGATGCGGATGATCAGCTCTTTTCTCCCACGGTGTTGGATGATGTTGCCTTCGGGCCGTTGAACATGGGAAAATCGAAAAAGGAAGCCCTCTTTATTTCCAGGAAGGTTCTTTCCTTTCTCGGCTTGTCCTCCTTTGAAGAGCGTATAACGTTCAAATTATCCGGGGGTGAAAAAAAACTGGTTTCCCTTGCAACGATTTTATCCATGGAACCGGAAGTGCTGCTTCTGGACGAACCCTTGAACGGCCTGGATAACAAAACCCGCATCAAGCTGATTGGCGTGTTGAATTCCATTGATGTATCCTGCGTTGTCATTTCCCATGATATCGATTTTCTTCTTGACTGTACCGATACCATATACACACTGCGTGACGGCGGAATCGAAAAAGACACGACCGTTTACGTGCACAGCCATGATCATGCCCACATGTTGGGGCATGTTCCCCATCAGCACGAATAATTTTTGAAAAAACCGATTTCGAAAAAAACGAAATTCATACCTTTTCACTCTTCCTCATCTTTATTTTTCACCCGTACAACACGGATGATGCGAATGACAAAACCGGCGACCATAACCCCGCTGATCAGGATGATAAGATTCGCAGAAAAAAAGGTAATAATAAATGAAAAAGGATCGTTAAGATGATATGAATACACAAGTACGATACCGCCGAATATCAAAAAAAATACAGCTGCTCCTACAAGAAACAATTGCCATGGCCACCATAAATATCTATAATAGATAATTTTAAATTTATTATCGTCTCCGGGTTTCACACCGTTTTCCTTTTTTAATCATTCATATGAAAAAAAGATGTCAACAACCTGTTTGGTTTTACACCGGCTTTCTTTTATTGCGCATAACCATCGTTCTTATCCATATTTTTTTTACTTGGGTAGTAAATGATCGTAATAAAATTTTACCTTTTAAAATAAATATGTTATAAAGTTATTCCACTTATTGACACCCCTTATTTTAATAATAGAACCTTTTACATCATATTAAAAAGGAATATGCCATGCGGATAACAATAAAAAAAGATGACATATCAGAAGTATTATCCAGAATACAGGGGTTAACCGGGAAAAAAACAAGTCTTGCGATCACGGAAAACGTTTTGGTAAAAACCCTTGAAAACAGTGTAACCCTTACCGCAACGGATCTTGAAACAGGTTTTGAGGGCGTTTATCCTGCAGAAGTGCAAAACCCGGGTGAAATAGCAATAAATTCAAGAAAATTCAGTGAAATTGTAAAAAATTTTCCCACCGAGGATATTCACATCCAGGAGCTGGAAAACAAGTGGATCGAAATTTCATCTCAAAATGTCGAATATCACCTGGTTGGCATGGATCCTGAAGAATTTCCTACTGTTCCAAAAGTGGATGATATTGATTTAACGGTTGTCCCATCCGCGGCATTTAAGAAAATGATTGATAAAAGCATTATTGTGACTGTTGGAGGAAATGAAAAAAGGGCTCACCTGACAGGGGTTTTTTTTACGTTTCTTGAAAAAGAAAGTCAAAAAATGGTGAGAATGGTTTCAACCGATTTGAAGCGTCTTTCAAAAGTGGATTGTCTTTGCGGTGAAAATGCCTCATTCCCGGAAGAAACAAGTGTTATCATTCCGAAAAAAGGGCTTGGAGAGATACACAAGTTTCTTGAAAATGAAGGAAACGTGGAAATCGGAATAAAAGAAAATCATTTTATTGTAAAAAAAGAAAACGAATATGCCATTATCAATCTCATGGACGGCAAGTTTCCTCCTTACGAGGAATTGCTGCAAACGGATCCGGAATATGATATTGTGTTTGATCGCTCAAAATTGATGATGATGATGCGAAGGATGACGATTCTGACATCCGATGATTACAGGGGCGTGATATTTCACTTCAATAATGATGAATTTACGATTCGGACGGTCAATGCAATCCTTGGGGAATCCAAAGAAACAATGCAGATAACCTATGATGGGGAACCCAGGGAAATCGCGTTCAACCCGAAATATTTCCTTGAGGCGATCGGTTTTATTTCAGAGGATATGGTTATCCTGAATATCAAGGATGATGTAAATCCCTGCATTGTGCGGGGGGAAAAGGATTTGGATTATCTTAACATTATCATGCCGATGAAAATATGAGCAGAACCCATCTCAACATTGTCTTTCGATCCCTAAAAAACGAAATTCAAACAAGCGGTGAATTTTAAAGAGAGCATACAAAATATGACAAAACCGGAAAACAATGAATACGTTTACGATCAGAGCAGTATCAATGTTTTAAAAGGCCTGGAGGCGGTTCGTCTCAGGCCCTCCATGTATATTGGAAACGTTGATTTCGATGGGCTTCATCACCTTGTTTATGAAATTGTGGACAACAGCATCGATGAAGCCATGGCAGGTCATTGCGATACGATCAATGTAGCGATTCATACGGATAAAAGCGTCAGCGTCGTGGACAACGGCCGGGGAATACCCGTCGGCATCCATAAAACGGAAAATATTCCAGCGGTTGAAGTTGTTCTAACGAAACTCCATGCCGGCGGAAAATTCGATCATGATTCATACAAGGTGTCCGGTGGTCTTCACGGCGTCGGCGTATCGGTTGTGAACGCCCTTTCATCGGAATTGGAGGTAGAGGTTTACAAGGATGGAAAGATCTATTACCAGACGTATTCCAGGGGCAACAAGAGCAGTGAGCTTGAAATAATCGGTGATACGGAGAAAAAGGGAACAAAAATCCGTTTCAAGCCGGATACCCAGATCATGACGACCGATGAATTCGATTATGAAACCCTGAAAAGACGTCTTCGCGAACTGGCATTTTTAAACAAGGGGATCCGGATAACCATAGAAGACGAAAGGATCGATGAAAAGGAAGACTTCTGTTATGAAGGGGGCCTGAGAGAATACGTCGAATACCTCAACCGTCGCCACACCAGCCTGCATGAACCCGTGCTCATTGAAGGGGGGAAAAACGATGTGCAGGTCGAGGTGGCAATACAGTATAACGACACATTCAATGAAAAAATTTCCACTTTTGCCAATAACATCAATACCGCCGAGGGCGGATTTCACCTGGTGGGATTTAAAACGGGGCTCACCCGCACATTGAATTATTATGCCGCAAATTCAGACATCCTGAAAAAGTTAAAAACAAAAATATCCGGTGAAGATGTCCGCGAGGGGCTAACCGCAATCGTCAGCGTACGGATCATGAACCCCCAGTTCGAGGGACAGACCAAGACAAAGCTCGGCAACTCCGAAGTCAGGGGTATTGTCGAATCCATGATGAATGAAAAATTGAGTATTTTTTTAGAGGAAAATCCGCAGACAGCGAAAAAAATAATCGCAAAGGCCGTGGAGGCGGCGCGCGTAAGGGATGCGGCAAAAAGAGCCAGAGATATTGCCAGGAGCAAGGGGTCGATGATGGATTCCACCTTGCCCGGTAAACTGGCCGATTGCCAGGTATCCGATCCGGCCCAGCGGGAAATATTCATTGTTGAGGGAGATTCGGCGGGCGGTTCGGCAAAACAGGGAAGAGACAGAAGAACCCAGGCGATCCTGCCCCTGAAGGGAAAAATCCTCAACGTGGAAAAGGCAAGATTTGACAAGCTTTTGAGAAGCGAGGAGATTAAAAATCTGATTACCGCCATGGGAACAGGGATTGGGAGCGAAGAATACGACATAGAAAAAATAAAGTATCATAAAATCATCATCATGACGGACGCGGATGTTGACGGGTCGCATATACGGACGCTTCTGCTGACCTTTTTTTACAGACAGATGCCGGAAATTATAGAAAAGGGATACCTGTACATTGCCCAGCCTCCCCTTTTCAAAATAACCCGCGGAAAATCCGAGACCTATTTAAAAGATGAGCAGCAGTATACCCAAAATATCCTGAAGCGGGCCTGCAACGAAAAATATATAAAAGCCGAGCATGATCATGCAGAAGATGCGATTTTAACCGGAGATGATTTTTATGTTTTCGTAACGGACCTGGCAGAGTATCTTGATGTTCTGTACCGGCTTGAAAAGAACGGCATATACGGAGACCTTGTCGAACTGCTGATAAAAAACGGCGTCAATGACAAAGTTTTCCTCCAGGATCATGAAAAAATGACCGAATTACGGGATATTTTAACGAAAAAAGGATTTATCCCCAATGATCCGGAATTCAGCGAGGAAAGAAACGTTTATGAGTTGATGGTATACCCGGCCTTGTCGGATGAAGTGGAAGAAATGTTCAAGGAAATTTCCGACAAAAAGCAGATCACGGTCAAAATCGGCCGGGGACTGATTCATTCCAGGGATTACCAGCGGGCGATGCTTCTTTTTACGTCCATTTCCCGGTATGACGCCGATCGTTTCAATGTGTACCCGGTGCCCAAAGAAGGAAAAGAGGAAAACGTCGAACCGGTGGTCGTGGAGAGTAAAAAAGCCCTGATTCAGCACTTATTGGAAGAAGGAAAAAAGGGGCTTTCCATCCAGCGCTACAAGGGTTTGGGGGAAATGAACCCGGGGCAGCTGTGGGAAACCACCATGGACCCGAAAACCCGCCATCTGCTGCAGGTCAAGGTTGTCAATGTCGACGATACGGACGACATTTTCACCATCTTGATGGGTGATGAAGTGGAGCCAAGGCGCAACTTCATACAGAGCAATGCCCTGGAAGTGAGTGTACTGGATATTTAAAGAACCTGTAAAATTTTCTTTGCCATCCTCTTAAAAGTCAATGTTTCCCGGCGTTCTCGGAAAAGGAATAACATCCCGTATATTCGAAATGCCGGTCAGCAGCATGATGAGCCGTTCAAAACCCAATCCGAAACCGCTGTGGGGGACGCTGCCGTACCTGCGGGAATCCATGTACCACCAGTATTGCCGGGCATCCAAGCCCGTTTCCGCCATTCTCATGTCAAGCACATCCGCCCTTTCCTCCCGCTGGCTGCCGCCGATGATTTCCCCTATGCGCGGTACAATGACGTCCATGGCGGCAACGGTTTTTTCATCATCGTTCAACCGCATGTAAAATGGTTTTATGTTCCGCGGATAATCATGGATGATTACCGGCTGCCTGAAATGTTTTTCCGCCAGGAACCGTTCATGCTCGGTCTGCAGGTCTTTACCGTAGGAAACCGGAAAATCGAAGCGTGCCCCGCTTTTTTCCAGTATCTCCACGGCCTCCCCATAGGGTATTTGAATAAAGGGTTTTTCAATGATTGCGGCCAGGGATTCCATCAGGGAGGGATCCACAAACCGTGCAAAAAGACCGATATCCTCCTCGCAGCAGGTCCGCACATGCGACACCAAATGGCGAATGAACTGCTCCGCAAATGCCATATTTTCTGCCAGATCGCAAAACGCCATTTCCGGTTCCACCATCCAGAATTCAGATGCATGCCGGCTGGTATTGGAATTTTCCGCCCGAAAGGTGGGACCGAACGTGTATACATCGCCCAAGGCAAGGGCGAACATCTCCGCTTCCAGCTGACCGGACACGGTAAGGTGGGTTTTACGGCCGAAAAAATCACGGGAATAGACATCCGCTTCGTCTTTTTTCATATCCCCCGGTTCCAGCGTGGTTACGCGAAAAAGTTCTCCGGCCCCCTCACAGTCGGAAGCGGTAAGGATGGGGGTGTGAAGGTAAATGAAGTTCCTTTCGTGAAAAAACCGGTGAATCTCAAGGGCTGTTTCGGACCGTATGCGGAAAACCGCGCCAAACTTGTTGGTGCGGGGACGAAGGTGTCCCATGGTTCGTAAAAATTCGTCCGTATGCCGTTTTTTCTGAAGCGGATAGGTTTCAGGGGCGAACTGGTAAATATGGACATGCGATGCCAGGATTTCCCATTTTTGACCTTTGCCGGGGGATGGCCGCAAATCGCCGGAAACCGCTATTGCAGAACCGGTAGACAGACGCCGCATATGGTCGTAATTTTCAAGGCCCTCTTCGGCGATGACCTGTATTCCCGAGAGGCAGCTGCCGTCATTTATCTCAAGGAAAGAAAAATTTTTCGAATCCCGCCGGGTTCTCACCCAGCCTTTGATCTGCACGCCTTTTACGGGTGTATCGGATGAAAGAAGATGTTTGATCTTTGTCTTATGCATAGCAGAGATACTCTTGGGGTCTAATTATCGTTGCTGTGTATACCTTTCGACAATGATGGCGTCAAAGGAAAATTTTTAATTTGCTTGACAACCGTTTTGATTTTGAATATAGTCGTTCCCTTTGAATTTGTAGTTATTTTGGGTTTATACGAGACCTTACGAATGCGGTTGCTTTTTTTAAATAGAATGCATGCGTCATCCCTGCATAAAAATGGTCATTCATATCCCGTAGAATATATCGTATATAAAAGAAAAACGATACCAATAAAAAAACAGAATACGCCATGAATATATTTCAGCAGAAAAGAGAAAAGTGGTTGGAAAAGTGGTTGGAAGCGCTGTTTTCAACATACCCTTCCGAATCGGCCCTTTTTTTCAGAAACACAAAAGACGCTTTTTCAAATCCGGTCGGCGCGACATTGAAAACAGGGCTAACGATGCTCTACGATGCGCTGGCTGCACCCAATTTTGATCCTGACGCTGCAAAACAGGCCCTGGAACCCGTCGTAAAACTGCGTTCTGTCCAGGAGTTTACCCCCGCCAAGGCCCTTGGGTTCATCTATGAACTCAAAACCATTATGCACTCCGGTGCCGAAAGTCCCCCTGCAGAAATAAGGGAGGTGTTTTCCAGAATAGATATGATCATGCTCATGGCGTTTGATCTCTACATGGAAAACAAGAAGATAATATATTCTCTGCGGGCAAGTCAGGCGCGGGACAATGTCAGACAGTTGCTGATCAAGAAAGATTTGATATGTGAGCTTCCGGAAATCGATCCGGAGCTTGCAAAATAACGTTATATGTATTAACCGCAGACCGGTAAGGGCGGTATCGAATTTACGCGATACGCCCAAGCCCGGCAAAGTGAGGTGGTGATCAATGAATGCAGCATACTTGTATTCCCTCATTGCAGTTGTGGCACTCGGCCTGATCTCTTATGCGGGAGTCGCAGTGGCAGGCCTGGAGGGGTTTTTCGGGATTTTCATTCCTTACGTGGCACTGATTGTTTTCGTGGTTGGTTTTGCCAGCCGCATCATTGATTGGGGAAAAACCCCGGTGCCTTTCAGAATCCCGACAACCAGCGGTCAGCAGAAATCCCTGCCCTGGATCAAGCACGACCGTTTTGACAGCCCGTATAGCACGTTCGGTGTTATCGGCAGAATGGCGCTTGAAATTCTGCTGTTCCGGTCCCTGTTCAAAAACAACCGGGTTGGGTTCAGCGACGGGGGCGGTTATCAGAAAATCTATTACAAATGGGTGGTTTGGCTCTGGCTGTTCGCCATCCTGTTCCATTATGCGTTTTTGGTGACCGTTGTAAGGCATTTGCGGTTTTTTACCGAGCCGGTGCCTTTTTTCGTGGAAATGCTTTCAACGGTCGACGGCATAATGCAGGTGGGCGCACCCGGCATGTTCCTCTCCGGGGTTGTCCTGCTGGCAATGGCATCGCTGCTTCTTGTCCGGCGGATCGCGCTTCCCAAGTTGAAATACATGTCTCTGGCTGCCGATTACTTTCCCCTGCTGCTTATCATCGGTATCGCCATAACCGGTATACTGATGCGGCATTTCGTCAAAGTCGATGTCGGCGCCGTCAAGGAACTGACCATGGGACTGGCGACGTTCCGCCCATCTATTCCCGAGGGGGGCATAAGCGCAGTGTTCTATGTGCATCTGTTTTTCGTATCGATTCTTTTGGCATATATTCCCTTCAGCAAGCTCATGCACATGGGCGGCGTGTTTTTGAGCCCGACGCGGAACCTGCCCAACAACAGCCGGTCGGTACGGCATGTCAATCCGTGGAATTATCCGGTCAAAACGCATACCTATGAAGAGTATGAAGACGATTTCAGAGAAAAAATGAAAGAGGCTGGCCTTCCAGTTGAAAAGGAGTAGAAATGGTCGACACACCGAAACCAGAAGAACTGATAAAAAATATCGATCATACGCCGCCGGAAACACCGTGGGAGGAGACTGTCCCCGATATTTCCCCGGGCAATTTCTGTTACCCAACCAAAAAGAAAAACCTCGAATACCTGTCGATGCCCACGACGACGGTAGACGAATGGTCCCCTGCCGACGAGGAATGGCCGCTTCCGGACAACTGGCAGCAGATCGTCCACGACGGTTTCAAGGACCTTCTGGGCAAGTACCGGTCCCTGAAAATTTTCATGGATACGTGTGTGCGATGCGGCGCCTGTGCGGACAAATGTCATTTTTTCATCGGTACCGGCGATCCCAAGAACATGCCCGTGCTGCGGGCGGAACTGCTGCGCTCCGTATACCGGAACGACTTTACCCGGGTCGGAAAAATACTGAAAAAAATCGCCGGCGCGCGCCCCTTGACAAAGGAAGTGATCAAGGAGTGGTTCACGTATTTTTACCAGTGTACCGAATGCCGGCGCTGCTCTGTCTATTGCCCTTACGGGATTGACACGGCGGAAGTGACCATGATGGCCCGTGAACTGCTCTCCCTTCTGGGGCTCAACATCAACTGGATCCTGGAGCCTGCGGCCAACTGTTTCAGGACCGGAAACCACCTGGGTATCCAGCCGCACGCATTCAAGGAAATGATCGAATTTTTCTGCGACGATATCGAGGAAATCACCGGCAAGAAGATCGAACCTTCTTTTAACCGGAAAGGGGCGGAAATCCTTTTTATCACCCCTTCCGGCGATGCCTTCGCGGACCCCGGAACGTACGCGATGATGGGCTATATCATGCTTTTCGAGCACATCGGCCTGGATTACACGCTCAGCACCTATGCATCGGAAGGCGGCAACTTCGGCCTGTTCACCTCTTCGGAGATGATGAAGCGGCTCAATGCAAAAATGTACGCCGAAGCCAAACGCCTGGGTGTCAAGTGGATTCTGGGCGGGGAGTGCGGCCACATGTGGCGGGTGATTCATCAATATATGGACACTATGAACGGCCCCGTGGATTTCGGTGAAGTACCGGTAAACCCGATTACCGGGACGCGGTTTGACAATGCCTTATCGACCCGCATGGTTCATATCACTGAGTTTACGGCTGATCTTATTCGACACAACAAGCTCAAACTGGATCCGGGCCGCAACGATATGTATAAGGTCACCTATCACGATTCCTGCAACCCGGCCCGCGCAATGGGGCTTTTTGACGAACCCCGCCACGTGCTGAAAGCGGTGTGCAACCAATTTTACGAGATGCCCGAAAACACCATCCGGGAACAGACGTTCTGCTGCGGTTCGGGGTCGGGCCTTAATACGGAAGAAATCATGGAGCTTCGCCTGCGCGGCGGTTTGCCCAGGGCCAACGCTGTCCGGTATGTCCATGAAAAATTCGGCGTGAATATGCTCTCCTGTGTCTGTGCCATCGACCGGGCGGCCCTGCCGCCACTGATGGAATACTGGGTTCCCGAGGTCGATGTGTGCGGAGTGCATGAGCTTGTAGGGAATGCGCTGGTAATGGACGGTGAAATTGAACGCACCACCAACCTGCGTTTCGAACCCCTGACCGATGAAACGGAGGTGGAAGCCGATGTATGATAAGGGAAAGATTGTCACCGGCCTGGTCATCTTTTTCGTGATCGTGGCATTTCCGTTCTGGTACAACCGGGGCGCATCGAGCCCCGCGCCGGAG